>NZ_JBSFTS010000017.1:0-139097 GCF_053591375.1 Streptomyces sp. NPDC003034 | reverse complement strand
GGAGACCACCACCGTGTGGGACACCCCGGGGGTGTTGTCCACGAAGTTGGTGATCAACCAGTTCAGGTTCTGTGCCGCCTGGCTCATCGAGCTCAACTATCGCTCCTGCTGGTAAGTGGGGTCGATGTGGTAACTGCCGGTCGTCGGGCCGCTGTTGCCCGCCTGACGACCCTGCTGGATACCGCGTCGGAGGTTGGTCAGGCGGCCGCGGACATCGTCCGGCGCACGCGAGACCTGAGGACCGGGCTGGGCCTCGGACTGCTGCTGCGCGGTGCCGGCCACGAGGTTCGCCCGCGGGACCCGGCGGGGCAGCCCCGAGGTCGTGATACCGCCGGCGGCGGGCTGGCGCACGCGCTCGGCCTGCCGCATCAGCTCGTCGTTCGGCGAGGACCGCCAGCTGACGGTCGGCATGCTCGCGCCCGTCGCCGGGGCGGGCTCGGCCGCACGCTCCTGACCGCGCTGCGGTCCGGACTGCTGCGGCTGCTGGGGTGCGGCCACTGCGTTCGCGGGGGGCTGCTGCCCCTCCTCACGGAACCAGTTCGACTCCAGCGTGTCGAAGATCGGGCTGCGGCCGTCGCCGGAGCCGGGCGCCGCGGGCAGCGCCTCCGGCCGGTGGGCCTGCGGCAGCCGCGGAGCCAGGGGCTGCTGCGGCTGGCCGTGGTCCGGCTGGCCCTGGTGCGGCTGGTGGGTCTGCGGCTGGTGGGTCCGGGGCTGGTGGGTCTGGGGCTGGGGGGAGAAGCCGCCGACCCCGGGGCCGCCGGGCCGCTGCGCCTGGGTGCCGGGGCGGGCGAACTGCCCGGTCGAGGAGGGATCCGCGGGTCCGCGCAGCTCCGGACGCTCGAACTGGCCACCGGAGCCCGCCTGCGGGAACCCGCCGGCCGGGCCGTTGCCGCCGTCCGCCTGGGGCAGCGGTGCGTTGAAGTCCGGCCGGGGGAACTCGGCCGTCGTACCGGGACCCGACAGCTCGTCGTGGCCGCGCGCCTGGTCGGCGCCCCAGCTGGTGGTCTGCGGGCTCGAAAGCTCCGGGCGGCCGGGGGCCGCGCCCCCGCGCGGAGGCAGCTGCGGCCGGGAGCCGGACGGAGCCTGAGCGGCGCCCTGCTGCGACTGCTGCTGCGGCCGCTCGAAGCCGTTGCCCTGCGGGAAACCGGCCTGACCGGAGGTGGTCGGCGAGGCCGGACGGCCCTGCGGAGCACCGGCACCAGCCGCCGGACCACGGCCCGGCAGCGGAGCACCGGAGCCGAAGGAGGCCGGACCGCCCTGGCCGCCCTGGCCGCCCGGACCGGCGGTCGGCGCACCGTGCTGCGGACGGCCACCGGTGGCACCGGGACCGCCCTGCTGCTGGGCCCGGCCGCCCTGCGGTCCCTGCGGACGCTGCTGAGCGGTGGCGCCGTCGCGGCCGGGCAGAGCGGCGCGCTGCGAGCCACCGGCGACCTGACCGCGCTGCGGACCCGCGCCCATGGGCGCACGTCCGCCCGCACCGGCCACGGAAGCCTGTCCACCGGGAGCACCCTGGCCGCCCGCGGGACCGCCCTGACCGCCCTGGCCCGCCGTCGGAGCCGGCTTCTTGCCGCCCTGGGCGACGTCCACCGGAAGCATGACGAGGGCCGTCGTACCGCCCGAGTCGGAGGGGCGCAGCTGGATGCGGATGCCGTGTCGCAGGGACAGGCGGCCGACCACGAACAGGCCCATGCGGCGGGAGACGGAGACGTCCACGGTCGGCGGAGCGGCGAGCCGCTCGTTGATCGCGGCGAGGTCCTCGGGGGAGAGGCCGATGCCGGTGTCGTGGATCTCGACGAGCACCCGGCCGTCGGGCAGCGCGTGCCCGGTGACCTTCACCTTGGTCTGGGGGGAGGAGAACGAGGTGGCGTTCTCCAGCAGCTCGGCGAGGAGGTGCACGAGGTCGTTGACGACCCGGCCGGCGACATCGGTGCCGGGCACGGAGGACAGTTCGATGCGCTCGTACTGCTCCACCTCGGACGCGGCGGCGCGGAGCACGTCGACGAGCGGGACGGGGCGGGTCCACCGGCGGCCCGGCTCCTCGCCCGCGAGGACGAGGAGGTTTTCGCCGTTGCGGCGCATGCGGGTCGCGAGGTGGTCGAGCTTGAAGAGCGAGGACAGCTGGTCGGGGTCCGCCTCGCGCGACTCCAGCTCGGAGATGAGCGAGAGCTGGCGCTGGATGAGACCCTGCGAGCGGCGCGAGAGGTTGGTGAACATCGCGTTGACGTTGCCTCGCAGCAGGGCCTGCTCGGCGGCGAGGCGGACGGCCTCGCGGTGCACGTCGTCGAAGGCCGCGGCCACCTGGCCGATCTCGTCGCGCGTGTGCAGGCCGACCGACTCCACGGTCGTGTCGACCTCCTGCGGGTCGGACTCCGACAGCTGCTTGACGAGCTCGGGGAGCCGGTCCTGGGCCACGCGTGTCGCGGTGTCCTGCAGGCGGCGCAGCGAGCGGATCATCGAGCGGGCCATGACGAAGGCGCCGACGAGGGAGACACCGAGGACGAGGAGGATCAGGGCACCGTTGATGATGGCGTCCTGCTGCGACTCGTTCTTGAGCTCGCGGGCCTTCTGCTCCATGTCCTCCAGCAGCGACAGCTCGATGACCTTCATCTGCGCGAGCTTGACGCCGTCGGCGTCGTACCAGTCCATCCAGGACCGGTACTGCGTCTCCTTCTCGAACTGCCCCTCGTGGGTCAGGACGCGGCGAGCGTAGTGGTTGGCGGTGGTGATCTCCGGGTTGCCCTCGCCGAGCGATGCGAGGAGTTCCTCGGGCCGGCCCTGGTAGACGAGCTCGAAGGTGGCCCTGGACTGGGCCTCACCCTTGAACGCGGAGAGCGCGTAGAGGCGGTCGTTCTCCTTCAGGGCGCCCCGCTCGGCGCTGCTGGCGGGGAGGGACGCGGCGATGATCGCGCGCTGGATGGAGGCGTACTCCTTGGCGGAGGAGAAGGCCGCCAGGGCGCGCGTACGCTTGATCATCTCCGGGCTGGAGGTGGCCTGGGCCATGTCCTGGGAGAGCGAGAGCAGCGCGACGATCAGCGAGTTGTACTCGGTGACGGTCTGCTGGGCGCCGCTGGCGTACGCCTTCCGGCGGATGTCCTCGATGCTGGCGAGCTGGCGGCCGATCTGCAGGATGTTGTTGCGGATCGACTTGAGGGTCTCGTCCTTGTCCTTCGCGCCGTCGACCTTGTCGGTCGCGGCGCCGAAGGCGATGACGGCCTGGTCGGTCTGCTCGCGGACGTCCTGTACGAGGCTGTTGGGCTTGCCCGACTTGTCGACCGACAGCGGACCCGCGGACTTGTCCCGCTCCTCCTGGAGCACGGCGGCGAGGTTGGTCGCCTGCCGGGTCATCGTCGTCAGGAGCTGCATGTGCTCCATCTGCGAGATGTCGTTCAGCGAGTCGTTGATGCGGAAACCACCGAGCGTGGTGGCGGCGACGACCGGCAGGGTCAGCAGCGACACCAGTCGCGTGCTGATGCGCCAGTTCTGCATGGCGAGGCGAGAGCCGGACCCGCTGGGGGCCTTCGGTATCGCCGCGTCCTGCTCGACCGCGCCCGTCTTGGCCCTGGCCTTGACGGACTTCCCGCGGCCCTGCGCCTTCACCGCGGAGGAGTCGCGGCCCGGGCCTTCGACAGCCGGCCCGCGGTTCTGGGCGTGCTGGGGCGAGGAGCCACGGTCGGTCCCGCCACGCGGCTCCTGCTCCGCCGCGGCGTCCCCTCGGCCCTTGCGGGCTTGGGGAGACCCCATTCCATCCCTCTTGAATCGTCCCTGCACTAGCGTCGCAACCTCTGGACCAGGCGTCCCGCCGGGCGACCGGTGGGACGGTGTCGAGTCGTGGGGCCAAGGGCCCCATGGTGGTCGTCGGTGACCGGCGCGTCTCCCTCTCCTTGCCGCCGCGCTCGGCGCTGAGTCGCGCCACCTGCGCGCCGGCTGATTTCCGCGGCGGTCCCGCGAATTCCAGCACAGAGGAGGATCTCCAACAAGGTGCGCGTGTCGGCCCGAAGAGTCGGTGACCGGTCGTGACGGGAGTGCTACGCCACGTGCTTCTCTTTCGGGAGGAATCGGACTTACACCGCCCAAACATCGCGCCTGTCAAGGTGTCCCAGTCGAGATGATCAGGAGCGGAATGGCGCATTCAGTGGCACAATGTCCGTTTCGCGGTGCGGAATTGACTGTCCGTTATGCCGCTAATGCCCGGTGACTGGTGAGCAAACTCACACACCCGTGGCCATTACTTCCCGGTTCGACGGGGGATTCAGATGTTTAGCCTTGCCTCTTCCAGGGTTGGCGCCGGAGTTGGCGCCAACCGCAACCGACACCGACAGAGCAGACCGAGGGCCCCAGACTCACATGAAGACGACGACGATGTTCCGCAACATAGCCAACCCGCGCCGCACCACCCTCGCGCACCTCAAGGACGCCGAGGAGATGCAGGCGCCGCCGGCGCCGGAGCACGCCGCCGAGCTGCCCGCCCAGACCGCCAACCCGCGCCGCACCATCCTGATGGACGCGCCGGTCGCCGCCTCCGCGCCGTAGCCACGCGGACGAGGAGCGCGAAGCGCCGCTGCCCGCCGCGTTAGCCTGGGGTCCACAGACTCCAGCCAGCGGAAATACAGAGGGGCAGACGCAACACGTGCGCATCGCCAGGTTCTCGATCGACGGTAATGTCGCGTTCGGCGCGGTCGAGGGCGCCGGCGCCCCCGGCGACGCGGGGGAGCTCGTCCTCGACATCATCAAGGGCATCCCGTTCGCGGACTTCGAGCTCTCCGGTACGAAGGTCCCGCTCAGCAAGGTGCGGCTGCTGCCGCCCGTGCTCCCGAACAAGGTCGTGGCCGTCGGTCGCAACTACGCGGAGCACGCGGCGGAGCTCGGCAACACCGTCTTCGACGACCAAGGCCGTCTGGAAGCCCCCATCACCTTCTTCAAGCCCTCCACCTCGGTGGTCGGCCCGGGCGACCCGATCACGTACCCCTCCTTCACCCAGGACCTCCACCACGAGGCGGAGCTCGCCGTCGTCATCGGCCGCATGTGCCGCGAGGTGCCCAAGGAGCGCGTCAAGGACGTCATCCTCGGCTACACCTGCGCCAACGACGTCACCGCGCGCGACGTCCAGCAGCGCGAGAAGCAGTGGGCCCGCGCCAAGGGCTTCGACAGCTCCTGCCCCCTCGGCCCCTGGATCGAGACCGATCTGGACCCGAGCGACCTGACCATCCAGTGCACGGTCAACGGCGAACAGCGCCAGCTCGGCCGCACCAGCGACATGGTCCGGTCCATCGAGGACCTGATCGTCCACATCAGCGAGGCCATGACGCTGCTCCCCGGCGACGTCATCCTCACGGGGACCCCGGCCGGAGTCGGTCCCCTCAACGTCGGCGACGAGGTCGCCGTCACCATCGAAGGCATCGGCACTCTCACCAACAAGGTGATCAAGCGTGGTTAACGGACCCTCCCCCGAGCTCTCCGCTCAGCGCGAGCAGGGGGTACCCCCTCGCGTACGTTTCTGTCCCTCCCCGACCGGCAACCCCCACGTGGGCCTGGTCCGCACCGCCCTGTTCAACTGGGCGTTCGCCCGCCACCACGGCGGCACGTTCGTCTTCCGCATCGAGGACACCGACGCCGCCCGCGACTCCGAGGAGTCGTACGAGCAGCTGCTCGACTCGCTGCGCTGGCTCGGCTTCACCTGGGACGAGGGCCCCGAGGTGGGCGGCCCGCACGCCCCGTACCGCCAGTCCGAGCGGATGGACATCTACGCGGACGTCGCGAAGAAGCTGATCGACGGCGGCTACGCGTACAACTGCTACTGCACCACCGAGGAGCTCGACGCCCGCCGCGCGGCCGCCCGCGCGGCCGGCAAGCCCTCCGGCTACGACGGCCACTGCCGCGAGCTGACCACCGTGCAGGTCGAGGCCTACGAGGGCGAGCACCGCTCCTCCATCGTCCGCTTCCGGATGCCGGACGAGCCGATCACCTTCACCGACCTGGTGCGCGGGGAGCTGACCTTCACCCCGGAGAACGTGCCGGACTTCGGCATCCTGCGGGCCAACGGCGCGCCGCTGTACACGCTCGTCAACCCGGTGGACGACGCGCTCATGGAGATCACCCACGTGCTGCGCGGCGAGGACCTCCTGTCCTCGACCCCGCGCCAGATCGCCCTGTACAAGGCGCTCATCGAACTGGGCGTCGCGCAGCGGATCCCCGCCTTCGGCCACCTGCCGTACGTGATGGGCGAGGGCAACAAGAAGCTCTCCAAGCGCGACCCCGAGGCCTCGCTCAACCTCTACCGCGAGCGCGGCTTCCTCCCCCAGGGACTGCTGAACTACCTCTCGCTCCTCGGCTGGTCCTTCTCCAAGGACCAGGACGTCTTCTCGATCGAGGAGATGGTCGAGAAGTTCGACATCGACGGGGTGAACGCCAACCCGGCGCGCTTCGACCTCAAGAAGGCCGAAGCGATCAACGCCGACCACATCCGCATGCTCGACCCCAAGGACTTCGCGGACGCCTGCGCCCCGTGGCTCCGCGCCCCGCACGCCAACTGGGCGCCCGAGGACTTCGACGCCGAGGCCTGGGCGCGCATCGCGCCCTACGCCCAGACCCGGGTCACCGTCCTGTCGGACATCACCGCCAATGTCGACTTCCTCTTCCTGCAGGAGCCGGTCTTCGACCAGGCCTCCTGGGACAAGGCGATGAAGGGCGACCCGGCCGCGCTGCTCACCACGGCGCGCGAGAAGCTGTCGGACGCCGACTGGGCGGACCCGGAGTCCCTCAAGCAGGCCGTCCTGACCGCCGGCGAGGCCCACGGCCTCAAGCTCGGCAAGGCCCAGGCCCCGGTGCGCGTGGCCGTCACCGGCCGCACGGTCGGCCTGCCGCTCTTCGAGTCCCTGGAGATCCTGGGCAAGGACAAGTCCCTGTCCCGCATCGACGCGGCCCTGGCCAGGCTCGCCGCCTGAGCCCTCCCGTACGTCCCGCAGGGGGCGGCAGCCGGATCCCCGGCCGCCGCCCCCTGCGGCATGACGGGCGGTCGCGCCCGCCCGCCGCTTCTTCCGCATCCCCGCACATCGGGGCCCCGCCATGTCGTAGCGTCGGAGGCATGCCGATCCGCGCCGTGCTCTGGGACATCGACGACACGCTGTTCGACTACACGGGTGCCGATACGGCGGGGCTCGCGCGGCACCTCGCCGAGGAGGGACTGGGGGAGCGGTACGGGTCCCCGGGCGCGGCCCTCGCGCTGTGGCGGGAGGCCACCGTCCGGCACTGGGACCGCTTCGCGGCCGGCGTGGTCACCTTCCAGGACCAGCGCCGCGACCGGGTGCGGGACTTCCTCGGGGCCCCGGCGATGACCGACGGTGAGAGCGACACCTGGTTCGACCGGTACGTCGAGCACTACAAGGCCGCCTGGGCGCTCTTCCCCGACGTGGTGCCCGTACTGGACGCCCTGGCGGCCGGCTACCGGCACGGGGTGCTCTCCAACTCCTCCGCCGCGAACCAGGACCCCAAGCTGCGCCGGCTCGGGCTGCGCGAGCGGTTCGAGGTGCTGGTGTGCGCCGCGGAGCTGGGGGTCAGCAAGCCCGAGGCGGCGGCTTTCCTCGCCGCGTGCGAGGCGCTCGGACTGCCACCGGGAGAGGTGGCCTACGTGGGGGACCAGCCGGAGATCGACGCGCGCGGCGCCCGGGACGCCGGGCTTGTGGCGGTCTGGCTCGACCGCGACGGCGGGCGCGGACCGGGGCCCGACGGCGTGCACCGGATTGCCGGGCTCGACCTGCTCCCGCAGCTGCTGGCACGGGATACCCGTTTTGGAGCACGGTCGGCCATCCGGTAATGTTCTTTCTGCGCCGCCGGAGCGGGCCGAAAGGCCGGACGGAGGCGCCACCCGAATGAAAACCCCTCAAGGGTTGACTTTTGGTGGGGTATGGTGTAATTGGCAACACGAGGGTTTCTGGTTCCCTTATTCTAGGTTCGAGTCCTGGTACCCCAGCGCAGTGCAGTAGCAGTGCTTAAGCCCCCGTTGTGTAGCGGCCTAGCACGCCGCCCTCTCAAGGCGGTAGCGCCGGTTCGAATCCGGTCGGGGGTACAGATCCTTCCCGCGAGATCTCCAGGGTCGCACCCGGACGTCTTGATGCAGGATCGCTAGGGCCCCCGTTGTGTAGCGGCCTAGCACGCCGCCCTCTCAAGGCGGTAGCGCCGGTTCGAATCCGGTCGGGGGTACGTTGGTCTGGTCTAGACCACATTGGGCTATAGTGTAATTGGCAACACGAGGGTTTCTGGTTCCCTTATTCTAGGTTCGAGTCCTGGTAGCCCAGCGCAGTAACAGCAGCACCAGCTAGCCCCCGTTGTGTAGCGGCCTAGCACGCCGCCCTCTCAAGGCGGTAGCGCCGGTTCGAATCCGGTCGGGGGTACCCATGGAAGAGGCCCTCCGCGATCATCGCGGAGGGCCTCTTCGCTGTTCCCGGCCCCGCCGACGTGGACGCGGACGCAAGTGCGGGCCCGGAGGCGCGTGTTCGGACGTGTGCGGCGTCGTACGCGCCCCCGGACCCGGGGGAGTGGAGTGGAGTCCGGCGGACCGGGAGGGGATCAGCCGGAGCGGCGCAGGGCCTCCGTGAGGCGGGCGGCCGCGTCGATGACGGCCTGGGCGTGCATCCGGCCCGGGTGGCGGGTCAGGCGCTCGATCGGCCCGGAGACCGAGACCGAGGCCACCACGCGGTTCGACGGCCCGCGCACCGGCGCCGAGACGGAGGCCACGCCGGGCTCCCGCTCGCCGATCGACTGCGCCCAGCCGCGGCGCCGTACGCCCGAGAGGGCCGTCGCCGTGAAGCGTGCGCCCTGAAGGCCTCGGTGGAGCCGCTCGGGCTCCTCCCACGCCATCAGGATCTGCGCGGCCGAGCCGGCCTTCATCGGGAGCGTGGAGCCGACCGGGACGGTGTCCCGCAGGCCGGACAGCCGCTCCGCGGCCGCCACGCAGATGCGCATGTCTCCCTGACGGCGGTAGAGCTGCGCGCTCTCCCCCGTCACGTCCCGGAGGTGGGTCAGTACCGGTCCCGCCGTGGCCAGCAGGCGGTCCTCGCCGGCCGCGGCGGCGAGCTCCGCCAGCCGCGGGCCGAGGATGAACCGGCCCTGCATGTCCCTCGCCACCATCCGGTGGTGTTCCAGTGCCACGGCAAGGCGATGTGCCGTGGGTCGTGCGAGCCCTGTCGCCGCGACCAGCCCGGCGAGGGTGGCCGGACCGGACTCCAGTGCGCTCAATACCAGAGCTGCCTTGTCGAGAACGCCGACGCCGCTAGAGTTGTCCATGAAACGATATTCGCGTCTCACACTGTGAAACGCAAGTTCAATTTTTCCAAGAACGAGCGAGTCTGTATGTGCGGGTCCACGAACCACTGGGTCCGAGCCGTCGCCCGGCACGTGGGGTACGGGCGATCAGGCGCACCACATCTCTAAGAAGCGCCGGCACAACCGGCCGGCCGGAGGGAAAGCGATGGGTAGGACACTCGCGGAGAAGGTCTGGGACGACCATGTCGTCCGGCGCGCCGAAGGCGAGCCCGATCTCCTCTTCATCGATCTGCACCTGCTGCACGAGGTCACCAGCCCCCAGGCCTTCGAGGGCCTGCGGCAGGCCGGGCGCAAGGTCCGGCGCCTCGACCTCACCATCGCGACCGAGGACCACAACACCCCCACGCTCGACATCGACAAGCCGATCGCCGACCCGGTCTCCCGGGCCCAGCTGGAGACGCTGCGCAAGAACTGCTCCGAGTTCGGAGTGCGCCTGCACTCGCTGGGTGATGTGGAGCAGGGCGTCGTCCACGTCGTGGGACCGCAGCTGGGTCTGACCCAGCCCGGCACCACCGTGGTCTGCGGCGACTCGCACACCTCCACGCACGGCGCCTTCGGCGCGCTGGCCTTCGGCATCGGCACCAGCCAGGTCGAGCACGTGCTGGCCACCCAGACGCTGCCCCTGGCCCGCCCGAAGACGATGGCGATCACCGTCACCGGCGAGCTGGGTGAGGACGTCACCGCGAAGGACCTGATCCTGGCGATCATCGCCAGGATCGGCACCGGCGGCGGCCAGGGCTACATCCTGGAGTACCGCGGCGAGGCCATCGAGCGGCTGTCGATGGAAGCCCGGATGACCATCTGCAACATGTCGATCGAGGCCGGCGCCCGCGCGGGCATGATCGCTCCCGACCAGACCACCTTCGACTACCTGCGGGGCCGCGACCACGCCCCCGCCGGCGAGGACTGGGACGCGGCGGTCGCGTACTGGAAGACCCTGCGCACCGACGACGACGCCGTCTTCGACGCCGAGGTCGTCATCGACGGCACGACCCTCGCCCCCTTCGTCACCTGGGGCACCAACCCGGGCCAGGGCGCGCCGCTGTCCGCCAGCGTCCCCGACCCGGCTTCGTACGAGGACGCTTCGGAGCGCATGGCCGCCGAAAAGGCCCTGGAGTACATGGGGTTGACCGCCGGCCAGCCGCTGCGGGACATCAGGGTCGACACCGTCTTCGTAGGTTCCTGCACCAATGGCCGCATCGAGGACCTGCGCGCCGTCGCCGGGATCATCGAGGGCCGCAAAGTCGCCGACGGCGTACGGATGCTGGTCGTCCCGGGCTCCGTCCGGGTGGCCCTGCAGGCCGTGGAAGAGGGCCTCGACAAGGTCTTCAAGGAGGCCGGCGCCGAATGGCGGCACGCGGGCTGCTCGATGTGCCTGGGCATGAACCCCGACCAACTCGCGCCCGGCGAGCGCTCCGCGTCCACCTCCAACCGCAACTTCGAGGGCCGGCAGGGCAAGGGCGGGCGCACCCACCTGGTCTCCCCGCAGGTGGCCGCCGCCACCGCGGTGCTGGGCCATCTGGCCTCGCCCGCCGACCTGTCCGACGCCACCGCGACCGCCGGAGTCTGAGAACCATGGCCATGGAAGCCTTCACCACCCACACCGGCCGCGCCGTCCCGCTGCGCCGCAGCAACGTCGACACCGACCAGATCATCCCGGCCCACTGGCTGAAGAAGATCACCCGCGACGGGTTCGAGGACGGGCTCTTCGAGGCCTGGCGCAAGGACCCGGCGTTCGTCACCAACCAGCCCGAGCGCGCCGGCGCGACCGTGCTGGTCGCCGGCCCCGACTTCGGTACGGGCTCCTCGCGCGAGCACGCCGTATGGGCGCTGCAGAACTTCGGCTTCAAGACGGTCATCTCCTCCCGCTTCGCCGATATCTTCCGGGGGAACTCGCTGAAGAACGGTCTGCTGACCGTCGTGCTCCCGCAGGAGACCGTCGAGCGGCTGTGGCAGCTGACCGAGGCCGACCCCACCGCGGAGATCACCGTCGACCTGGTCGACCGCCAGGTGCGAGCGGAAGGCGTCGTCGCGGAGTTCGAGCTCGACGACAACGCCCGCTGGCGCCTGCTGGAGGGGCTGGACGACATCTCCCTCACCCTTCAGAACGAAGCGGACATCGCCGCGTACGAAAGCACCCGCCCGGTCTTCAAGCCGCGCACGGTCAGGCTCTGATTCCAGCCTGATCAGCGCTTATTCGCTTTTGGCCGATCACATCGGCAACACTGTGCCCCCCGCCTCCCGGCGGGGGGCACAGCCGTTTGTTGAGGCCCTGTGAGGCGACAACTCGCCCCAGATGGCACAATCTGTGCATGGAACGCGACAGTCAACTCAAGCTCTACGAACTCGTCGCGGACCGGCTGAAAGAAGCACACACACGGGTGCGCTCACTGCAAGTCCCGGAGGGCGTAAGGATGGCGCTGTCCCGGAAGCTGTTGGTCGTCACGGCCGCGGCGAAGCATGATCTCGCCGATGCGGCACGGCGCCTGGACAGGTTGATGAAGGACCTCGACGAGGGTCGATTCCCTGAAGGCGACTGATGCGAAGGAACTCCGTAACGGCCTACAGCGTTGCGGCACTAGGGTGATTAGCCCGTTTCGTGTTTGATTTGCGGTATATATCCGCCTAACGTGCGAAATAAGCTTGAACACATTCGTTCTGGCGAAGTCTCCGAAGGGGAAGACGTGAACAAGGCGCAGCTCGTAGAAGCGATTGCCGACAAGCTGGGCGGCCGCCAGCAGGCCGCGGACGCTGTCGACGCGGTACTGGACGCCATCGTCCGCGCGACCGTCGCGGGCGACCGGGTGTCGGTCACGGGCTTCGGCTCGTTCGAGAAGGTCGACCGTCCGGCCCGCTACGCCCGCAACCCGCAGACGGGTGAGCGCGTCCGGGTCAAGAAGACCTCGGTCCCGCGCTTCCGCGCGGGCCAGGGCTTCAAGGACCTCGTCAGCGGCACCAAGAAGCTCCCCAAGGGCGGCGAGGTGTCGGTGAAGAAGGCGCCCAAGGGCAGCCTCTCCGGGCCGCCCCCCACCATCGCCAAGGCGGCCAAGAAGGCCACCGCGAAGCGGACCGCGGCCAAGTCGACGGCCTCGAAGACCACGGCGGCGAAGAAGACCACCGCGAAGAAGACCACGGCGACCGCGAAGAAGACCACGGCCAAGACCGCCACGGCCAAGAAGACCGCCCCGGCGGCCGGCACCACCGCCAAGAAGGCGGCCCCGGCCGCCAAGAAGACCACGGCGACCGCCAAGAAGACCGCTCCGGCGGCCAAGAAGGCCACCGCGACGAAGGCGCCCGCCAAGAAGACGGCGACGCGCAAGGCCACCGCGAAGAAGACCACCGCCCGCGGCAAGTAAGGGCACGAGTCACACACGCCGGGCCGGCTTCCCCGCCGAGGGGAAGCCGGCCCGCGGTGCTGTCCCGGCCGGCCGGCCGTGCCGCCCCGGCCCGCAGGCCAGAGGGCAGAGGGTCAGAAGGTCTGCAAGGTCACCAGGGTGATCCGCAGGTCCGCGCCCTCGCCGTCCGTCTCGATCCGCACGCGCTGCCCCGGGCGCAGCATCAGCAGCCCGCCCGCGTCGAACGCCGCGGCCTCGAAGGGCACCGGAGTGCCGTCGTCCAGCAGCACACTGCCGCTGCGGGTCTGGGAGTCGTACGTGTACGCGGTCGCCTGCATACCGGCACTGTATCGGGCCGTGTGCGGGCCGACGCCGAGGGCGAGGGCCGTCCGCAGATCAGCCGCCGTGTCCACGTCCCGGCGCACGCTGTCGACCCCCGACAGCGAGATCTCCACGGCCCCCGAAGCCGAATGCCGGGCCCGCGACGGGCCGCCGAACGAGGGGGTCAATTCCTCCTCCGCGGCAGCGGAAAGCAAGGTCGTCCCGATTCCCTCCGCGTCCGCCAGAAATGCCCGCGGAAATACCGAAGCGGTATCGAGCACGCGTAGCAATTCGGGCGGGCGCAGCGCGGGAAGGTCCGCGTTCATCGCGGCCACGGCGGCCCGCGGACGGTCCCGGCGTATCACCCGCACCCCGTGGGCCAGCGCCGCGTTGAGACCCGCGCCCGGGGCGTCCGGCACGATGCGCGCGCCCAGCCTGGCCAGCTCCGCCGCGGCCAGCCCGTCGTCCGTGACGACCACCACATCCGCCACGGAGGCGCAGGCCAGCGCCCCGGCGACGGTGTCCTGGGCGAAGGCCAGCGCCAGCCCCGGACGCGAGGCGCCCACGGCTCCCGCGAGACGGCTCTTGGCCAGCGACAGCGGTTTGAGCGGCACCACCAGACTCCACACGGCGTTCGCGGCCGACCCCTTCCCTCCGGTGCGCCACGGCCCGTTCGCGCGCCGTGATCGGATCACGGCCCAGCCGTGCGTGGGCCCATTGTCACCTTCCCCCCGGCGGCCCGGGACTTCCGCGGGGTGAGCGGGGCGTACGGTGTTCTCGACAGAGACCGGGCCTGGAGCCACACTTGTCCGGCCGACGAGGTGCCCACGCCGCGCACCGGTCCTAGAGGAAGGTGTCCGAGTGTCCCGCCGCAGAATCGGCTTCTGGTACCGCCTGGCGGCGGTCATCGCGAAACCGCCGCTGGTAGTGCTCTTCAAGCGGGACTGGCGGGGAATGGAGCACATTCCGGCCGAGGGCGGATTTATCACCGCCGTCAATCACAACTCGTATCTGGACCCGCTCTCCTACGCCCACTTCCAGTACAACACCGGCCGGGTGCCCCGATTGCTCGCCAAGGCCGCCCTCTTCAAGGTCCCTATTGTCGGCGCGATCCTGCGCGGCTCCGGACAGATCCCGGTCTACCGGGAGAGCACCAACGCCCTGGACGCATTCCGGGCGGCGGTGGAGGCGATCGAGCGCGGCGAATGCGTGGCCTTTTACCCGGAAGGCACCCTCACCCGCGACCCGGACATGTGGCCGATGGCCGGCAAGACCGGCGCCGCCCGCGTCGCATTGATCACCAAGGCGCCCGTCATTCCGGTGGCCCAGTGGGGCGCGAACCTCGCGATGCCGCCGTACGCCAAGCACAACAAGCTCCGGCTCTTCCCCCGCAAGACCCTCCAGGTACTGGCCGGACCGCCGGTGGACCTCACCGCCTTCTACGACCGCGACCCCACGCCGGACGTGCTCAAGGAGGCCACCGAGGTCATCATGGCGGCCATCACCGAGCTGCTGGAGGAAGTACGGGGCGAAACCGCGCCCGGAGAGCTGTACGACCATCGCAAGGCCAGGGCGGAACAGCGGCGCAAGGCCGCAGGGGAGGGCATGAAGTGACACGTCCCGTGAAGGCAGCCGTCTACGGAACGGGCTCCTGGGGCACCGCCTTCGGCATGGTGCTCGCCGACGCCGGCTGCGAGGTGACCCTGTGGGGCCGCCGCCGCGAGCTGGCCGAGGCCATCAACAGCGGCCGCACCAACCCGGACTACCTGCCCGGCGTGGAGCTCCCCGCCAACGTCCGCGCCACCACCGACCCCGCCGAGGCGGCGCACGGCGCCGACTTCACGGTGCTCGCCGTCCCCTCCCAGACCCTGCGCGAAAACCTCGCCGCATGGGCGCCCCTGCTGGCCCCGGACACCGTGCTCGTCTCCCTCATGAAGGGCATCGAACTCGGCACCGCCAAGCGGATGAGCGAGGTCATCGAGGAGGTGGCCAAGGTCCCGGCCGAACGCGTCGCCGTCGTCACCGGACCCAACCTGGCCCGCGAGATCGCCGCCCGGCAGCCCGCCGCCTCCGTGGTCGCCTGCGTGGACGAGGCCGTGGCGCAGCGCCTCCAGGCCGCTTGCCACACCCCGTATTTCCGTCCGTACACCAACACCGACGTCGTCGGCTGCGAGCTCGGCGGAGCCGTCAAGAACGTCATCGGCCTCGCCGTCGGCATCGCGGACGGCATGGGGCTCGGCGACAACACCAAGGGCTCGCTCATCACCCGCGGCCTCGCCGAAACGACCCGTCTGGGCCTGGCGATGGGAGCCGACCCGCTCACCTTCTCCGGCCTCGCGGGCCTCGGCGACCTCGTCGCCACCTGCTCCTCGCCGCTCTCCCGGAACCACACCTTCGGCACCAACCTCGGCCGCGGCATGACCCTGGAGCAGACCATCGCGGTCACCAAGCAGACCGCCGAGGGGGTCAAGTCCTGCCAGTCCGTGGCCGATCTGGCCCGCCGCTACGGTGTGGACATGCCGATCACGGACACCGTGGTGGACATCGTCCACCACGGCAAGCCGACCCTGGTCGCGCTCAAGGAACTGATGGGACGCAGCGCCAAACCGGAACGCCGCTGACTCCGTTCCTGACCTCCGAGCGGGTACCCTCGTGGCGATATGAGCAGCGAGAACCTCCCCCAGAGCCCTGAGCAGCAGGGCCGCAAGCCCCGTGTGGCCGTCGTGTTCGGCGGCCGCAGCTCGGAACACGCCATCTCGGTCGTCACGGCGGGCGCCGTGCTGCGCTCCATCGACCGGTCCAAGTACGAGGTGCTGCCCATCGGCATCACCACGGACGGCCGGTGGGCGCTGACCGCCGACGAGCCCGAGCGGATGGCCATCGCCGACCGCCGGCTACCCAGCGTCGAGCAGCTCGCCGAATCCGAGGAGGGCAGCGTCGTCCTCCCGGTCGACCCCGCCAACCGCGAGGTCGTCTACACCGAGCCGGGCGCCGTCCCCAAGGCCCTGGGCGAGGTCGACGTCGTCTTCCCCGTCCTGCACGGCCCGTACGGCGAGGACGGCACGCTGCAGGGCCTCCTGGAGCTCTCCGGCATCCCGTACGTCGGCTCGGGCGTCCTCTCCTCGGCCGTCGGCCAGGACAAGGACTACATGAAGCGGGTGTTCACCTCCTTCGGGCTGCGCGTGGGCCCGTACGTGACCATTCGCCCCCGCGAGTGGGAAGCCGACCGGGACGCCGCCCGCGGCAGGATCCTGGACTTCGCGGCCGAGCACGGCTGGCCGCTGTTCATCAAGCCCGCCCGGGCCGGCTCCTCCATCGGCATCACCAAGGTCGACGACGCCTCCGGTCTGGACGAAGCCGTCCAGGAGGCCCGCCGCCACGACCCGAAGATCATCGTGGAGGCGCTGCTGCGCGGCCGCGAGATCGAGTGCGGGGTCCTGGAGTTCGAGGACGGGCCGCGGGCGAGCGTGCCCGCCGAGATCCCGCCGGTCTCCAGCCACGACTTCTACGACTTCGAGGCGAAGTACATCGACTCCGCCTCCGGGATCGTGCCCGCCCCGCTGACCGCGGAGCAGACCGCCGAGGTGCGCAGGCTCGCCATCGAGGCCTTCGACGCCGCGTCCTGCGAGGGGCTCGTGCGCGCCGACTTCTTCCTCACCGAGGACGGCACCTTCGTCATCAACGAGATCAACACCATGCCGGGATTCACTCCGATCTCCATGTACCCGCGGATGTGGCAGGAGTCGGGCATCGAGTACCCGGAGCTGGTGGACCGCCTGATCCAGGCCGCGCTGCGCCGCTCCACCGGGCTGCGCTGAGCGCGGCCGAGGGCCCCCGTACAGCCGACCGCCCGCCGGGATCCCGGCGGGCGGCGGTGTGCGGGCGGAGGTGTGCGGTCAGGGGTGCGCGGTCAAGGGTGCGCGCCGGGTCGGCGGTACGGGCGGCGGTGTGCGGTCAGTACGAGGAAATGCCCTCGGGCATCGTCGCGGCCACGGCGGTGGAGAGGTCGACCAGCATCCCCGCGTCCGTGGCGTGCTCCTTGTCGACCCGGACCTCCGTGTACGCCATCCGCATCCCGGTGGTGAAGCGGAAACCGCCCCCGGCCTCGGCGGGGAGCTCCTCCAGCAGCCAGGCCACGCCGTTGACCTCGACCCCCTCCTGCTTCGGATCCGCCATCGCGGGGGGCTTGGGGATACCGCACCGCAGTACGATCGCCGAGCCGCCCCACGCGGCAGTCAGCGGGGACCGCGGTTCCACCGTGGTCCGCGCCAGGTCGGCCACCTTCTCCGGAAGCTCCTCGTGCAGTGCCGCACAGAGCTTCGCGACGTCGGCGGGCGGCGTGGGCGGCGGATCCACCCGGGCCTCGGAACCGCCCGGCGCACACCCCGCGAGGGCCAGCAGGGCCATCAGGGCGGACAGACGCAGGGGCCGGCGGTGGAGGGACATCACCGGCCAAGAGTAGACGGGGCTACAGATGGACCACCGGGCAGGTCAAGGTGCGGGTGATGCCCTCCACCTGCTGGACCCTGGCGACCACCAGGCGGCCGAGGTCGTCCACGGTGTCGGCCTGGGCGCGCACGATCACGTCGTACGGGCCCGTCACGTCCTCGGCCTGGATCACCCCCGGGATCTCTGCGATGGACTCGGCGACGAACGACGCCTTGCCCACCTCGGTCTGGATGAGGATGTACGCCTGTACCACGGAACCTCCAGGGCGGCCACGAGGATCATTTCCCCTACCCTTCCGGTGGGCCCTGGCAGAGCGGGCGGGCCCGGGGAAGAAGGGACGCCACGGTACCGCGTCACCGAGCGCCGCGGGGAGATCTTTTCCCCACGTGCCGTGGGGATGTCCCATGAGCCCGGCTGCGCGCACGGCGGGGCGTACGGAGAGCAGAAGTTGACGTATCTGTTGACGGTACCCAGAGCTGTGACGGCTCGCGACCGCAAGCGGACTGGGCAAGAAGGGGCACAGCGATGAAGGGCACTGTCGGCGAGCTGGGGGAGTTCGGGCTCATCAGGGAGCTCACCTCACGGCTCACCACCACCCCGGCGGTCCGGCTCGGACCGGGCGACGACGCCGCGGTCGTGTCGGCCCCCGACCGGCGGGTCGTGGCGAGCACCGACATCCTGCTGGAAGGCAGGCACTTCCGGCGCGACTGGTCCACGGCCTACGACGTCGGCCGCAAGGCCGCCGCGCAGAACCTCGCGGACATCGCGGCCATGGGCGCGGTCCCGACCGCGCTGCTCCTGGGCCTGGTCGTTCCGGCCGAGCTGCCGGTCACCTGGCCCACCGAACTGATGGACGGCATCCGCGACGAGTGCCAGGTCGCCGGCGCGGCCGTCGTGGGCGGGGACGTCGTACGCGGGGACACCATCACCGTGGCGATCACCGCCCTCGGCGACCTGCGCAACCACGAGCCCGTCCTGCGCTCCGGCGCCCAGCCCGGCGACGTCGTCGCCGTCACCGGCTGGCTGGGCTGGTCCGCCGCCGGATTCGCCGTGCTCTCGCGCGGCTTCCGCTCCCCGAGGGCCTTCGTCGAGGCGCACCGGCGCCCCGAGCCGCCGTACCACGCGGGCCCCGCGGCCGCCGGACTCGGCGCCACCGCCATGACCGACGTCAGCGACGGTCTGATCGCCGACCTCGGGCACATCGCCGAGGCCAGCAAGGTACGGATCGACCTGCGCTCGGGGGCCGTCGACATCCCGACCCAGATGCACGACATCGGACAGGCCGTCGGCGTGGACCCGCTGCAATGGGTGCTCACCGGGGGAGAGGACCACGCGATGGTGGCGACCTTCCCGCCCGACGTGAAACTCCCCGCCCGCTGGAAGGTCATCGGGGAGGTGCTCAACCGCTCCGCGCTGCCCCAGGTGACCGTGGACGGCGCGCCCTGGACGAGCACCGGCGGCTGGGACCACTTCGGGGCCGACCCCGCGCCCGAGGAGACGCCGCGATGACGCGGCCGCCGCTGTGCCTGACCGTCGCCGGATCCGACTCCGGCGGTGGCGCGGGCATCCAGGCCGACCTGAAGACCATGCTGGCGCTCGGCGTGCACGGCATGAGCGTGGTCACCGCCGTGACCGCCCAGAACTCGCTCGGGGTACGAGGAGCCTGGGAACTGCCCGCCGAGGCCGTCAGCGCCCAGTACCGGGCCGTGGTGGACGACATGGGCGTGGACGCGGTGAAGACCGGGATGCTGTCCTCCACCGCACTCGTCACCACGGTCGCGGAACTGCTGGCCGGCACCCGGGCCCCGGTCGTCGTGGACCCGGTCGGGGTCTCCAAGCACGGGGACGCGCTGCTCGCCGCCTCCGCGCTGGACGCCGTACGCGCGGAGCTGCTGCCGCGCGCCACCGTGGCCACCCCCAACCTCGACGAGGTGGAGCAGCTCACGGGGCTGGTCGTGGAGAGCGAGGACGACATGCGGCGGGCCGCCGACGCGATCCTCGGCTACGGGCCGCGGTGGGCGCTGATCAAGGGCGGGCACCTGACCGGCGGGCACGAGGCCGCCGACCTGCTCACCGACGGGGACCAGCACATCTGGCTGCGCGCTCCCCGCAACGGCAACCGGCACACCCACGGCACCGGCTGCACCCTCGCCAGCGCCCTCGCCGCCCAACTGGCCAAGGGGCACGACGTGCCGCGGGCCGCCCGCGAGGCCAAGGCGTACGTCACCGGCGCCATCGCGGCCGGCTTCGCGCTCGGCGGCGGCATCGGCCCGGTGGATCACGCCTGGCGGTGGCGCTGAGCTTCCCGCCGGGCCCCGGCCCCGGCCCCGGCCCCGGACATAGCAGAAGGCCGGTTCACCAGGGGTGAACCGGCCTTCGATACTTCTGGCAACCGGAAGGGCTGCGCTACGACGTGAGGCGTCAGCGCGAGACCTTGCCGGCCTTGATGCACGAGGTGCAGGCGTTGAGGCGCTTCGGCGTCCCATTGACCACGGCACGGACGCGCTGGATGTTCGGGTTCCAGCGACGGGACGTGCGGCGGTGCGAGTGGGAGATGCTGTTGCCGAAGCTCGGCCCCTTGGCGCAAACGTCGCAGTTGGCAGCCACAGGTCACTCCAAAGACTTCAGATGCACTTACAGTGAAACCCGGCGCACCGGATCAATGATCTGAAGTGGTTTGCCGGGGGGAATGGCCCGACTCTCATCGGGCAACCGGAGCAGCATACAACGTCTGTCCCGGTCCAAGAAAACTACCATGGCGACCGCCGGCCCCGCCCCGTGGTCCCGACCGCCCGTCCGTCCTTGGTTACCCTGCGGTGAACCACGGCCCGCACAAGGAGGAACGCCCGGTGCCGCACGAGCCTGAGCCGCACGCCCTCGACGCCGAAGCGGTGCGCGCCTGGAGCTCACTGGCCGTGGCCGCGCTGGGCCGGGCCCGCGAGGACATCGACGCGATCAACGTCTACCCGGTCGCGGACGCCGACACCGGAACCAACCTCTACCTGACCGCCGAATCGGCCGACCGCGCCCTGGAAGAGGCCTTCGGCACGACGGAGCCCGGGGTGAGCGAGACCACAGCCCCCCGGGCCCCGGCCGGGACCTCCCTGGCGCAGGCCGTGCGGGCCTATGCGCACGGCGCGCTCATAGGGGCCCGGGGGAACTCCGGGACGATCCTGGCGCAGCTGCTGCGCGGAGTGGCTGACGTACTGGGCGACGAGCCCGGGGGGCGCGGGCCCGGCCGGCTGCTGGCGCAGGCGCTGACCCGTGCCGCGGAGGAGGCGTACGCGGCCGTCGCGCACCCGGTGGAGGGCACCATGCTCACCGTCGCCGCGGCCGCGGCCCGGGCCGGTGAGGCGGCGCAGGCCCACGCCGGGACCGCCGCCGACGTGGCCCGGGCCGCCTACGACGGGGCCCGCGCCGCCCTGGCCGAGACCCCCGGGCAACTGGCCGCGCTGCGCCGGGCCGGAGTGGTCGACGCCGGGGGCTGCGGGCTGGTCGCCGTCCTGGGGGCCCTGTGGCAGGCGCTGTCCGGACAGGAGCCCGCCGCGGAGCCGGTGCGCGGCCGGGCCGTGCCCGTACCGCGGCTGCCGGAGCCCTGCGCGCAGGAACCGCAGGGACCGGCGTACGAGGTGGTCTACCTGCTGGAGGCCTCCGAGGCCCAGGTCGCGGAACTGCGCGCACGGCTCGACCCGCTCGGCGACTCCCTCGTCGTCGTGGGCGGCGACGGACTGTGGAACGTACACGTCCACGTCGACGATCCCGGCGCCGCCGTGGAGGCCGGGGTGGTGGCCGGCCGGCCGTACCGGATCCGGATCACCCACTTCGGCGACGAGCGGCGCCGGGCCCGGGGCGAACGCGTCCAGCGCGCCGTGGTCGCCGTGGTCCCGGGCGAGGGACTGGCCGTGCTGTGCGGCGAGGCCGGCGCGACGACCGTGCTCGCGCCGCCCGGGGAGGTACCGGCCGTCGCCGAACTGGTCGATGCCATCCGGCGCGCGCACGCCCGCGAGGTGGTGCTGCTGCCGGGCGGCACCGAGCCGCGGGCGGCCGCGGCCGCGGCGGCCGAGCAGGCCCGCGCCGACGGGGTACGGGTGGCCGTCATCCCCACCCGGTCCGCGGTCCAGGGGCTGGCCGCTCTCGCCGTGCACGACGCGGACGCCAGCTTCGACGAGGACGTGGTCGCCATGACCTCGGCGGCCGGAGCCACCCGGTACGGCGAACTGGCCGTCGCCGAGCGGCAGTCCTTCACCTCCGCCGGCATCTGCCAGGCCGGCGACGTGCTCGGGCTCATCGACGGCGACGTCGCGGTCATCGGCACCGGCCTGCCCGAGACCGCGCAGGCCGTCCTGGAGCGGATGCTCGGCTCGGGCGGCGAACTCGTCACCCTGGTCCTGGGACCGGAGGTGCCGGACGCCCTCGCCGAGCGCCTGGAGGCGTACGTCCAGCACAAGCACCTCGCGGTCGACACCGTCACCTACCGGGGCGGGCGGTATTCGGCGCCGCTGCTCATCGGCGTCGAATAGCGGCGCCGCCGGACGGGCCCGCGTCCGGGGGCGGCGCACCCGCCCACCGCGCGGGCCGCAGGGCGTATGCCCCGGTTGTCGGTGCCATGGTGTGCAATGGAACACGTGCCCGCGCTCGACGAAGACCTCAAGAAGACGCTCGGCCCCGCCACCGCGAAGGTGCTGGCCGAGCAGCTCGGCCTGCATACGGCCCTGGACCTGCTCCACCACTACCCCCGGCGGTACGCCGAGCGCGGCGAGCTGACCCCCCTCGCCGAACTGGCCGACCAGATCGACGAGCACGTGACCGTCGTCGCGCAGGTCGCCGACGCCCGGATCCTGACCTTCAACGGCGGCCGCGGCAAGCGCCTGGAGGTCACCATCACCGACGGCAGCGGGCGCCTGCAGCTGGTCTTCTTCGGCGCAGGCGTCCACAAGCCGCACAAGGACCTGCTGCCCGGCCGCCGCGCGATGTTCGCGGGCAAGGTCTCGATGTTCAACCGCAAGCTCCAACTGGCCCACCCCGCCTACGAGCCGCTCGGCACCGAAGCGGAGGACGGCGGCGGCGCGGACGCGGCGGCCGCCTTCGCCAACCAGCTCATCCCGATCTATCCCGCCTGCAAGCAGCTGGAATCCTGGAAGATCTCCAAGGCGGTCGACGCGGTACTGCCCGGCGTCCGGGAAGCCGAGGACCCGCTGCCGCCCTCCCTGCGCGAGGGGCGCGGGCTGATCCCGCTCACCGAGGCGCTGCTGAAGATCCACCGGCCGGCCACCAAGGCCGACATCGAGGACGCCCGCCAGCGCCTGAAATGGGACGAGGCCTTCGTCCTCCAGGTCGCCCTCGCCCGCCGCCGCCACGCCGACTCCCAACTCCCGGCCGTACCCCGCCGCCCCGCGGCCGGCGGTCTGCTCGACTCCTTCGACGCCAAGCTCCCCTTCACCCTCACCGAGGGCCAGCGGGGCGTCTCGAAGGAGATCTTCGACGACCTGGCCACCAGCCACCCCATGCACCGGCTCCTCCAGGGGGAGGTCGGCTCCGGCAAGACGCTGGTCGCGCTGCGGGCCATGCTCGCCGTCGTGGACTGCGGGGGGCAGGCCGCGATGCTCGCGCCCACCGAGGTGCTCGCCCAGCAGCACCACCGCTCCATCACCGAAATGATGGGCGAACTGGCCGAAGGCGGAATGCTCGGCGGCTCCGACCGGGGCACCAAGGTGGTGCTGCTCACCGGCTCGATGGGGATGCCCGCGCGCCGGCAGGCGCTGCTCGACCTGGTCACCGGTGAGGCCGGGATCGTGATCGGCACCCATGCGCTGATCGAGGACAAGGTGCGGTTCCACGACCTCGGCCTGGTCGTGGTGGACGAACAGCACCGCTTCGGCGTGGAGCAGCGCGACGCCTTGCGGTCCAAGGGGAAGCAGCCCCCGCACCTGCTGGTGATGACCGCGACCCCGATCCCGCGCACGGTCGCGATGACGGTCTTCGGCGACCTGGAGACCTCCGTCCTGGACCAGCTCCCCGCCGGACGCTCGCCGATCGCCACCCATGTCGTGCCCGCCAAGGACAAGCCGCACTTCCTGAGCCGGGCCTGGGAGCGGGTCCGCGAGGAGGTCGAGAAGGGCCACCAGGCGTATGTGGTCTGCCCCCGCATCGGTGATTCCCTCGACGAGGCGGCCGACGCCAAGAAGAAGGCCGCCGAGGAGGAGGGGGACAAGCGCCCGCCCCTGGCCGTCCTGGACATCGCCGAGCAGCTGGCGCGCGGCCCCCTGGCGGGACTGCCGGTCGAGGTGCTGCACGGGCGGATGGACCCGGCCGACAAGGACGACGTCATGCGGCGCTTCGCCGCGGGCGAGGTCAAGGTGCTGGTGGCCACCACCGTCATCGAGGTCGGGGTGAACGTGCCGAACTCCACCGTCATGGTGATCATGGACGCGGACCGGTTCGGCGTCTCCCAGCTGCACCAGCTGCGCGGCCGCGTCGGCCGCGGCTCCGCGCCCGGCCTGTGCCTGCTGGTCAGCGAGATGCACGAGGCCAGCCCCGCCCGGGCCCGCCTCGCCGCCGTCGCCGCCACCCTCGACGGATTCGAGCTCTCCCGGATCGACCTGGAGCAGCGCCGGGAGGGCGACGTCCTCGGCCAGGCCCAGTCGGGCGTGCGCTCCTCGCTGCGGATGCTCGCCGTCATCGAGGACGAGGAGGTCATCGCCCAGGCGCGGGAAGAGGCCACCCGCGTCGTGGCCGAGGACCCGGACCTGGAGCGGCTGCCGGCCCTGAGGACCGCGCTGGACGCCCTGCTGGACACCGAGCGGGAGCAGTACCTGGAGAAGGGCTGAGCGGCACGGCCTATCGTTGGAGCTCCGCGGGACTACCGCGGGCCCCGACCGCCGGACCGAAGGACCCCAGATGACCCGCGTGATCGCCGGCAGCGCCGGCGGGCGACGGCTGGCCGTGCCCCCCGGCACGGGCACCCGGCCGACCTCGGACCGGATGCGCGAAGGCCTCTTCTCGACCTGGGAGTCGCTCCACGGTGTCGAGGGGGCCCGGGTGCTCGATCTGTACGGGGGCTCCGGCGCCGTCGGCCTGGAGGCACTGTCCCGCGGCGCCGTCCACGTCCTGCTCGTCGAGGCCGACGCCAAGGCCGCCAAGGCCATCCGGGACAACATCCGCACCCTGGGCCTGCCCGGCGCCGAGTTCCGCGCCGGCAAGGCGGAGCAGATCGTGGCGGCCCGGGCGGGCGGGGAGCCGTACGACATCGTCTTCCTGGATCCGCCGTACGCCGTCGGCCATGACGATCTCCGGGAGATCCTCCTCACACTCCGGTCCAATGGCTGGCTCACGGACGCGGCGCTCGTCACCGTGGAGCGCAGTACCAGGAGCGGCGCCTTCCCGTGGCCCGAAGGGTTCGAACCGCTCCGGTCCCGGAAGTACGGCGAGGGCACCCTTTGGTACGGTCGCGCCGCCTTCACCAGCGAAGATTCATGATGCCCGCACCGGAGAGCGAGGAACATCAGTTGCGCCGCGCCGTCTGTCCGGGGTCGTTCGACCCCATCACCAACGGACACCTCGACATCATCGGCCGGGCCTCCCGGCTCTACGACGTGGTCCACGTCGCCGTGATGATCAACCAGTCCAAGCAGGGGCTGTTCACCGTCGAGGAGCGGATCGAGCTGATCCGCGAGGCGACCGCCGACTACGGGAACGTCGAGGTCGAGTCCTTCCACGGACTGCTGGTCGACTTCTGCAAGCAGCGGGACATCCCGGCCATCGTCAAGGGCCTGCGAGCCGTCAGCGACTTCGACTACGAGCTCCAGATGGCCCAGATGAACATGGGTCTGTCGGGCGTCGAGACGCTCTTCGTCCCGACCAACCCCACCTACAGCTTCCTGTCCTCCTCCCTGGTCAAGGAGGTCGCGGCCTGGGGCGGCGACGTCGCCCACCTGCTGCCGGCGCACGTGCACACGGCCCTGCTGGCGCGGCTGCGGGACCGCTGACCGCCTGACGCCCCGTCAGTCAGTGTCGGGGCTCCGCCCGGTGGCCTTACAGTCGTCCCGTCCGTCTCAGGAACCGCCTGAGGCCGAGAGAGTGCGAGCCCCCATGGACGTGCAGAAGAAGCTGGACGAGATCGTCGCGGCCGTCGGCAGCGCCCGGTCCATGCCCATGTCGGCCTCCTGCGTGATCAACCGCGCCGAGCTGCTCGCCCAGCTCGAAGAGGTGCGCAGCGCGCTCCCCGGTTCACTCGCCCAGGCGCAGGAGCTCATCGGCGGGCGGGAGCAGCTGGTCGAGGAGGCCCGCCGGGAGGCGGAGCGGATCATCGAGTCCGCCCACGACCAGCGGGGCTCGCTGATCTCCGACACCGAGATCGCGCGCCGTTCCCAGGCCGAGGCGGACCGGATCCTGTCGGAGGCCCGCCGCGAGGCCGAGGAAATCCGGGCCGAGGCCGACGACTACGTCGACAGCAAGCTCGCGAACTTCGAGGTCGTGCTGACCAAGACCATCGGCTCCGTGGACCGGGGGCGGGAAAAGCTCCTGGGCCGCGGTCCGGCCCTGGACGAGGACGGCTACCCGGACCCGGAGGCCCCCGAGCGCAGCCTCGACCCGCAGACGCAGCGGCTCCAGGCGGACGCCTACGTGGACACCAAACTGGCGACCTTCGAGGCGGTGCTCGCCAAGACCCTGGAGGCGGTCGGCCGCGGCCGGCAGAAACTGCTCGGCCGGGGCCCCTCCGACGACCTCGGCGTGCACATGGCCGCCCAGGACGCGGCGGGCGCACCCTCCTCCCGCTCGGCGAGCGACGCGGACTTCCTGGCGGGCCTGGCCGAACCGGAGGCCGCGCCGGCGCAGGCTCCGGTCCCCCCGCAGGCCCGGCCGGAACCGGCGTACGACGCGTACTCCTACCAGCAGCCCGCCGCCCAGCAGCAGGAGCCGTACCCCGGTACGGGCCCCGGCGCCGGGGGAGCGGCTTACCCCGCGCCCTACGCCGACCCGTACGGGGGCTACCAGCAGCAGGACCCCTATGCGGCGTATCAGCAGCACGCCCCGTCCGACGCCTACACCGGTGCCGCCTACGCCGGGCACTACGACGGACAGCAGCCGCAGGGCCAGCACGGCCAGCAGACCCAGCACGGCCAGCAGGGGCAGCAGCCCGCCCTGGACGAGACCAGCCTCTTCGACACGAGCATGATCAATCTCGACCAGCTGCGCCAGTACGAACAGGGCCGCTGAGCGCCCTCGCCGAAGGGGTGCCCGCCCGCTACGGAGGGACCCGGGGCCGATTGGGCGCAGAGCCCGGCGCCGGGTATCCTGGCTCTTCGGTCGCGCGTATGCACCGCGATCCATGCTGCCCGTAAGTGGCGGCGGCTTTGATCTTCAGCGATCTGTGAAAGCAGGAACGGCCCTGAATACCCGCCTCGACCACCGCAACCCCCTCGTGTTCGACACGCACGAGCTGGGTCGGCGTCCTGGTGCCATGCAGCGGCTGTTCCAGGAGATCGCGGCGCCGGCGGACCTCGGTCTCGCCGGTGTCATCGGAGTGCCGGAAGGCGCCCCGATGAAGTTGAAGTTCCGCATGGAGTCGGTCATGGAAGGGGTGCTTGTCACAGGCACCGTCCGTGCATCGGCCGTGGGGGAGTGCGTAAGGTGTCTGGAGTCCGTGGAGCGTGAGCTCAAGGCGGACTTCCAGGAGATGTTCTCGTACCCTGACGCCGACGACCGGACCCGCTCCAAGGCGGAGCCGGCCGACGACGCCGAGGACGACGAGGACACGCTCCACCTTGAGGACGGCTTGTTCGACCTCGAACCCGTGCTGCGCGACGTGGTGGTGCTCGCACTGCCGCTGCAGCCGGTGTGCCGGGAGGACTGTCTCGGACTGTGCCCCGATTGCGGACTCAGCCTGAACGACGACCCGGACCATCACCATGACGCCGTCGACATCCGTTGGGCGGCATTGCAGGAACTCGTCGTGACCGATCAGGACGACGAGAAGGACAACATGAGCGGCACTGCATCTGACGACGTTCAGAGCGCCGCCGAGAAGCAGGAGAAGTAGCCGTGGCTGTTCCGAAGCGGAAGATGTCGCGCAGCAACACGCGCCACCGCCGGTCGCAGTGGAAGGCTGCGGTCCCCACCCTGGTTTCGTGTGAGCGTTGCCAGGAGCCGAAGCTCCAGCACATCGCGTGCCCGAGCTGCGGCACCTACAACAAGCGCCAGGTCCTCGAGGTCTGAGCGGCTGGTGAGAGGCGCAATGTCTGAGCTGTCCAACGCTGAGAAGCAGGCAGACAGTAACAACGCGGCCTCGTCCCACACGCTTCTGGAAGGGCGGCTCGGGTACAAACTTGAGTCCGCCCTTCTGGTGCGTGCGCTGACGCACCGCTCGTACGCGTACGAGAACGGCGGTCTGCCCACCAACGAACGGCTGGAGTTCCTCGGGGACTCCGTGCTGGGCCTGGTGGTCACGGACACGCTGTACACGACCCACCCCGACCTGCCCGAAGGCCAGCTGGCCAAGCTGCGGGCCGCGGTGGTCAACTCGCGTGCGCTGGCGGAGGTCGGGCGCGGCCTCGAACTCGGTCTCTTCATCCGGCTCGGCCGGGGCGAAGAAGGCACGGGTGGCCGGGACAAGGCCTCCATCCTCGCCGACACCCTTGAAGCGGTGATCGGTGCGGTCTACCTCGATCAGGGCCTTGACGCGGCCTCGGAGCTGGTTCACCGGCTCTTCGACCCGCTCATCGAGAAGTCCTCGAACCTCGGGGCCGGCCTGGACTGGAAGACCAGTCTCCAGGAGCTCACGGCGGCCGAAGGTCTTGGTGTACCGGAGTACCTGGTCACCGAGACCGGTCCGGACCACGAGAAGACCTTCACAGCTGCCGCTCGCGTCGGTGGTGTCTCGTACGGCACCGGCACCGGCCGCAGCAAGAAGGAAGCGGAACAGCAGGCGGCGGAGTCCGCGTGGCGCGGGATCCGCGCCGCCGCGGACCAGCGGATCGCGGCAGCGGCGGAGGCCGCGGCCGAGGCGGCTGCGGTAGAGGTGCGGGCGGTGGCACCGGCTCCGGCCGAGGCCGACGCGCCGGCCGCTGCCGAAGCCCCGGCCGGGACGGACGGCGCGCCGACGCCGGCCGACTCGACGCCGGCCGACTCGGCGCCGGGCGTCTGACCCTTCCTTCCGGGTTTTCCCCGCCCCGCCACCTGCCCCGGCAGGTGGCGGGGCGGACCCGTTTCCGGGCCCCGGGACACGGCCGGTACGCTCGCCGGGAGCCAGCAGATCCGTACCGCCACCGGAGGAAACCGTGCCCGAGCTGCCCGAGGTGGAAGTGGTGCGGCGGGGGCTGGAGCGGTGGGTGGCCGGGCGGACCGTCGAAACCGTCGAGGTGCTGCACCCGAGGGCCGTACGGCGCCACCTCGCGGGCGGGGCGGACTTCGCGGCGCGGCTCGCGGGCCGGACGATCGGGATGCCGCAGCGGCGGGGGAAGTACCTGTGGCTGCCACTGGAGGACCTGGGCCTGTCCGTCCTCGGGCACCTGGGGATGAGCGGGCAGCTGCTCGTGCGGCCGCTGGAGGCACCGGACGAGAAGCACCTGCGGATCCGCGTGCGCTTCCGGGACCGGCAGGGGACGGAGCTGCGCTTCGTCGACCAGCGGACTTTCGGCGGGCTCTCCCTGCACGAGAACACTCCGGAGGGGCTGCCCGACGTCATCGCGCACATCGCGCGGGACCCCCTGGACCCGCTGTTCGACGAGGTCGCCTACCACCTCGCGCTGCGTGCCCGGCGCACCACCGTCAAGCGGGCCCTGCTGGACCAGTCCCTGATCAGCGGCGTCGGCAACATCTACGCCGACGAGGCCCTGTGGCGCGCCCGGATTCACTACGAGCGCCCCGTCTCGACCCTGACGCGCCCCCGGAGCGCGGAACTCCTCGGCCACGTCCGGGACGTCATGAACGCCGCGCTGGCGGTCGGCGGCACCAGCTTCGACAGCCTCTACGTGAACGTGAACGGGGAGTCCGGGTACTTCGACCGCTCACTCGACGCCTACGGACGCGAGGGTGAGCCCTGCCGGCGCTGCGGTACGCCGATGCGGCGCAGGCCGTGGATGAACAGGTCGAGCTACTACTGCCCGCGCTGCCAGAGGCCGCCGCGCATCCCGTCGTAGGACGCCGTGCAGGATCTGCCGGGAGGGGCGGGCGCGCGCCGGCACCGACCTGGCGTGTGTCAGAAGCCGAAGTCCTGCGTCCACCAGGGGCCGCCGGCGGCGAAGTGGGCGCCGACGCCCAGCGTGCGGAATTCGCAGTTGAGGATGTTCGCCTTGTGGCCGGGGCTGTTCATCCAGGCCTTCATCACGGCGTCCGCGTCACCCTGACCGCGGGCTATGTTCTCGCCGCCCATACCCGAGATGCCCGCCTGGGCGGCGCGGTCCCAGGGGCTGTCCCCGTCGGGGTCGGTGTGGCCGAAGAAGCCGCGGGTGGCCATGTCCTTGCTGAAGGCGCCGGCCAGCGCGGCGAGCGGCGGGTTGGCCCGGACCGGACCGCAGCCGGCCTGAGCGCGTGCCTGGTTCACCAGGGTCACCACGGCGGTCTCCTCGGCGGAGTGACCGTCCAGGGCGCCCGGCGCCGGCGGAGCGGGCGGCACCGGGACGGCGGGCTTCGACGGGGGCGCGGGCTTGGACGGGGGCGCGGGCTTGGACGGAGCCGGGGCGGCGGGCTTCGACGGCGCGGGGGCGGGGCTCTTGCGCGGGGCGTTGGCGGAAGGGGCCGGCGGCGGGGTGGCCGAGGCGGAGGCGCTCGGCGCGGCCGGGCTCGGGGACGTCGAAGGCGAGGCCGAGGGGGAAGGGGAAGCGGAAGGGGACGGCGAAGCGGAGGGGGACGGCGAGGCGGACGGGGACGGAGCGGCCGACGGGGCGTCGGGGGTGCGGCCGGACAGGCCGGGGAGGCCGTCCCGCTGCCGCGCCGCGCCGTCGGGGCCGGGCGAGGCCTTGGCCTTCGCCTCCGCCGTGGCGTGGGTGCTCGTACCGCTGACGCCGACGTAGGGGAAGGAGCCGCTGACCGGGACCATGCCCGTGGTGACGGCCGCCGTGCCGAGGGCCGCGGTCACGGCGACGCCCAGCAGGCCGGTGCGCACCACCGTGGCGCGTCGGCCGCCGCGGGGCGGGGCGGCGTGGAGTCGGTGGCGTCCCATCGGCGTCGGGCCTCCCTTGAAAGGTCAAGATCATCTGAAAGGTGGAAGATCATCCCTTACCCACCCGAATGGGTGAGCTCATCGGAGCGCGACTGTACGCCATGCCGCCGGGGGGCGGCGTGTTCGTCCAGGCTCGGCCCGGTTAGCGTTCGCGTATGAACGAAGACGTCCGTGTGACCGCCTGGGTGCGCGGCCGGGTCCAAGGAGTGGGCTTCCGTTGGTTCACCAGGGCCAATGCGCTGGAGATCGGCGGGCTCGTCGGCTTCGCGCTCAACCTCGACGACGGGCGGGTGCAAGTGGTGGCGGAAGGTCAACGTGAGAATTGCCACCGACTGCTGGAGTGGCTGCGCTCCGCCGACACGCCCGGACGCGTCGACGGGGTGACGGAGATCTGGGGCACACCGCGAGGCGGTTACGACGGTTTCGCGATCCGGTGAGCGCTCGACCGATCATGGACTGATCACATCCCGTGGTGGGTCGCACACGGTCGGATCTGCGCATTCTCCGCCGACGCGTTGCCGCCGCGGGCGATCCGTGGAAGGCTCGGAGGCGAGGATGATCTCCATGCACCCCACGCGGTCCGGGATGCCCGCCGATACGGGGCGTGATCGTGTTGACCGTCAAACTTTTTGGTGAGACGCTGGAAGCCCCGCGCACCTGAGCTGTTTGGCAGTGCTGGCAGTAGTAAGCGCAGTGACTGACAGTCGCTGCCGGACATCCGCGGGTGCGATTCCCTCACGACCCACACCGCTTCGGTCGGTCACTCAGTGTGGAGGACCATCCATCATGGCAAAGGCGCTTCTCGGTTACGTCGGCGGTTCGGATCCGCGGCTCCTCGCCGAGATGCGACGGCTTCAGCAGCGCGTCCAGGACCTTGAGTCCGAGCTCGTACGGATTCAGTCCGAAAACGACGCGTTGAACGCGGCCGCCGCTCAGCACGGAGACTCGTTGCTGGACAGCATCGACATCGACGTACCCAAGGCGGAGCCTGCGCTCACCTGATCCGGCGATCACCTGTCGCTCACTCCAGCCCGCAGATCTGCAAGGGACGCTTCGGCGTCCCTTCTTTCTTGGGCCTTCCCGGACTCGGGTCTCTCGGGCTCGCTCCATGGGGCTCGGGCCTCTTCGGCTCGGGCCTGCTCCGGCCGTAAACCACTGAGGCCGGGTGGGGAGACTGTTGCCTTCTGGTGTGCCCTGCACCTTCATGGGTGAAACCACCCGGAAAAGGTAGAGTCCCGGGGCGTGCACCTCAAGTCCCTGACCCTGCGCGGCTTCAAATCCTTCGCTTCCGCCACCACCCTGCGCTTCGAGCCCGGCATCACCTGTGTCGTGGGACCGAACGGTTCGGGCAAGTCCAATGTGGTGGACGCGCTCTCCTGGGTCATGGGTGAACAGGGCGCCAAGACCCTGCGCGGCGGGAAGATGGAAGACGTCATCTTCGCCGGGACCACAGGACGTCCGCCGCTCGGCCGCGCCGAGGTCTCGCTGACGATCGACAACTCCGACGGCGCGCTGCCCATCGACTACGCCGAAGTCACCATCACCCGGATCATGTTCCGCGGCGGCAGCAGCGAGTACCAGATCAACGGTGATACCTGCCGCCTCCTCGACATCCAGGAACTGCTCTCCGACTCCGGCATCGGGCGCGAGATGCACGTCATCGTCGGGCAGGGGCAGCTGGACTCCGTCCTGCACGCCGACCCCATGGGGCGCCGGGCCTTCATCGAGGAGGCGGCCGGCGTACTCAAGCACCGCAAGCGGAAAGAGAAGGCGCTGCGGAAGCTGGACGCGATGCGGGCCAACCTCGCCCGCGTACAGGACTTGAACGACGAGCTGCGACGGCAGCTGAAGCCCCTCGGCCGGCAGGCCGCCGTGGCCCGGCGGGCGGCCGTCATCCAGGCGGACCTGCGCGACGCCCGGCTGCGGCTGCTCGCCGACGACCTCGTCCTGCTGCGGCGGGCGCTGGACGCGGAGATCGCGGACGAGGCGGCGCTGAAGGAACGCAAGGAGGAGGCCGCCAGCCGGCTCGCCGACGCGCTGCGGCGCGAAGCCGTACTGGAGGAGGCGGTACGGGAGCTCACGCCGCGGCTGGGGCGGGCCCAGCAGACCTGGTACGAGCTCTCGCAGCTGGCCGAACGCGTACGGGGCACCGCGTCCCTGGCCGACGCGCGGGTGAGGAGTGCCACGGCTCCGGTGGAGGAGGAGCGGCGCGGCGGGGACGGGAGGGACCCCGAGAGCATGGAGCGGGAGGCCGCCCGGATCCGCGAGCAGGAGGCTGAACTGGCGGCCGCCCTGGAGGCCGCCGCACGCGCGCTGGAGGACACGGCGGCGCACCGCGCGGAGCTGGAACGCTCGCTGGCCGAGGAGGAACGGCGGCTGCGGGACGCGGCGCGGGCCATCGCCGACCGGCGGGAGGGGCTGGCCCGCCTGACGGGACGGCTGGGCGCGGCCCGGTCCCGGGCGGGCGCGGCGCAGGCGGAGATCGACCGGCTGGTCGCGGCGCGGGAGGAGGCGCGGGAGCGGGCCGAGGCCGCGCGGGAGGAGTACGAGCTCCTGGCCGCCGAGTCCGGGTCGCCGGACGACGAAGCGGAGCGGGAGGCCGCGCTGGGAACGGCGCGGGCCGAGCTGGAGGCGGCCGAGGCCGGGCTCGCCGCCGCCCGGGACGCCGTGACGTCCGCGGAGCGGTCGCGGGCTGCCGTCTCGGCGCGGCGGGACGCGCTGGCGCTCGGGCTGCGCCGCAAGGACGGTACGGGGACGCTGCTCGCGGCGCGGGGGCGGCTCGCCGGGCTGCTGGGACCGGCGGCGGAGCGGCTGTCGGTGACTCCGGGATACGAGGTGGCGGTGGCGGCGGCGCTGGGTGCGGCGGCGGACGCGCTGGCCGTGGCGTCGCCCGGGGCGGCGGCCGGGGCGATCCGGCACCTGCGGGATGCGGACGGAGGGCGGGCCACGTTCCTGATCACCCCGCCATCGCCGCTCGGCGCACGCCTCCCGGGCGAAGTCCCGCCGGCGGGCCCGGCTGCTCCGGGCGGGCCCGTACCGGGGCAGGCGACGGCGTCGGGCGGGGCGGTTCCCGCCGTACCTTGCGAAGCCGGTGGATCGGTCCACGGCGACGTCCTGCCGGGCTGCGCGGTTGCTCCGGGCGGCCCCGTACCGGGGCGGGCGACGGCGTCCGGCGGGGGCGTTGACGGTGTGCCCGGCGTTCCCGGTCAGCTTCCGGTCCCGGGTCCGAGCCGCACCGGCGGTGCGGGCCCCGCGGTGCCGGGGCAGGCCTCGGGCGAGCCGTACAGCGGGCAGGACCCGGCAGGCGCCACGGCCGGGCCGCGCGACGCGCGTGAATCCGCCCCCGCGTCCGCCGCCACGCCGAGAGGTTCGGGGCCTGGTACCGGTGTCGGTGTACGGCGGTGGGTGAGCGCCGGGGAGCTGGTGCGGGGTGACGCCGCCGTGGCGCGGGCCGTCGGATGGGTGCTGCGGGACTACGTCGTGGTGGGGACGCTCGACGAAGCCGAGGCGCTGGTCGCGGAGCGGCCCGAGCTGGTGGCCGTGACGGCACAGGGCGACGTACTCGGGGCGCACCTCGCCCACGGCGGTTCCGCGGGCGCGCCCAGTCTCATCGAGGTGCGGGCCGCCGTGGACGAGGCGGAGGCGGAGCTGGCCCGGCTGGACGAGCAGTGCCGGGAGCTCGGCGCGGCCCAGGAGGCAGCCGGGGCACGGCGGCGGGATGCGGCCGCCCTGGTCGAGGAGGTCGGGGAGCGGCGGCGGGCCGCGGAACAGGCGAGGGCGGGCTTCGCGCAGCAGCTCGGGAGGCTCGCCGGGCAGGCGAAGGGGGCCGCCGGTGAAGCCGAGCGCGCCGCCGCCGCCGCGGCCAGGGCGCAGGACGCGCTGGAGCGGGCGGTGGCCGAAGTGGAGGAGTGCGCGCAGCGGCTGGCGAGCGCCGAGGAGCTGCCGGGGGAGGAGGAGCCGGACACCTCCCGGCGGGACCGGCTCGCCGCGGACGGCGCCAACGCCCGGCAGACCGAGACGGAAGCCCGGCTCCAGCTCAGAACGCACGAGGAGCGGGTCAAGGCGCTGGCCGGCCGGGCCGACGCGCTGGACCGCGCGGCCCGGTCGGAGCGTGAGGCCCGGGCCCGCGCGGAGCGGCGCCGGGCGCGGCTGCGGCACGAGGCGCAGGTGGCCCGGGCGGTGGCCGAGGGGGCCCGTCAGCTGCTCGCGCACGTGGAGGTCTCGCTCCGCAGGTCCGAGGAGGAGCGTGCCGCGGCCGAGTACGCCAAGGGCCTGCGCGAGCGGGAACTCGTCGAGGCCCGCGGCCGCGGTCGCGACCTGAAGGCCGAGCTGGACAAGCTGACCGACTCCGTCCACCGGGGTGAGGTGCTCGGCGCGGAGAAGCGGCTGCGGATCGAGCAGGTGGAGACCAAGGCGCTGGAGGAGTTCGGCATGGAGGCCGGCGGGCTCGTCGCCGAGTACGGCCCCGACCAGCCGGTGCCGCCTTCGCCGCTCGCCGAGGGGGAAGAGGCCAGCGAGGATCCGGAGGACCCCCGCAACCGCCCCGGCCCCTTCGTCCGCGCCGAGCAGGAGAAGCGGCTCAAGGCGGCCGAGCGTGCCTACCAGCAGCTCGGCAAGGTCAATCCGCTGGCGTTGGAGGAGTTCGCGGCGCTGGAGGAGCGCCACCGGTTCCTGAGCGAGCAGCTTGAGGACCTGCGCAAGACCCGCGCCGATCTGCTGCGTGTGGTGAAGGAGGTGGACGAGCGGGTCGAGCAGGTCTTCACCGAGGCCTACCGGGATACGGCCCGGGAGTTCGAAGGGGTCTTCTCCCGGCTGTTCCCCGGCGGCGAGGGCCGGCTGGTCCTGACCGATCCCGGCGACATGCTGGCCACCGGCGTCGACGTGGAGGCCCGGCCGCCGGGCAAGAAGGTCAAACGGCTGTCACTGCTCTCCGGAGGGGAGCGCTCCCTGACCGCCGTGGCCCTGCTGGTGGCCATCTTCAAGGCCAGGCCCAGCCCGTTCTACGTGATGGACGAGGTGGAGGCCGCGCTCGACGACACCAACCTGCAACGGCTGATCCGGATCATGGAGGAGCTCCAGGAGAGCTCGCAGCTGATCGTCATCACGCACCAGAAACGGACGATGGAGGTCGCCGACGCGCTCTACGGCGTCTCGATGCAGGGGGACGGCGTCTCCAAGGTCATCAGCCAGCGCCTCCGCTGAGGATGAGCGCGCCCGAGACGGGCAAGAGCGGCGGCAGAGCCGTCCGGCAAGAGCGCAGTTCCATTCAAGAAGTGAAGCGATCTTCGGCAGAGTGAACTTCATATGAAGTATTGACTTCAGAAAATGAAGACATAAGCTCGCTCCCGCTGCCCTCTCCTTTCGGGTGGTGCCCGATCTTGAACCGTGCGCCACTGAGAGGAATCACCCCCACCACCGCCCGCCACCGCAGCCGGGCAAGCAGGAGCAGACCTTGACCAGCACCGCGCAGGAGTCCACGTCAGGCGGCGGACGCGCAGCCCAGCCCGACCACCTCGGGCACGTCATCTTCATCACAGCGGCCGCCGCCATGGGCGGTTTCCTCTTCGGCTACGACAGCTCCGTCATCAACGGCGCCGTCGTCGCCATCCGCGACCGGTTCGAAGTCGGCTCCGAGGCGCTCGCGCAGGTGATCGCCGCCGCGCTGATCGGATGCGCGCTGGGCGCCGCCACCGCCGGCCGCATCGCCGACCGGATCGGCCGCATCCGCTGCATGCAGATCGCCGCCGTCCTCTTCACGGCGAGCGCCATCGGCTCGGCCCTGCCCTTCGCCCTGTGGGACCTCGCCCTGTGGCGGGTGATCGGCGGCTTCGGCATCGGCATGGCGTCCGTGATCGGCCCCGCCTACATCGCCGAGGTGTCCCCGCCCGCCTACCGCGGCCGGCTGGCCTCCTTCCAGCAGGCGGCCATCGTCATCGGCATCGCGGTCTCCCAGCTCGTCAACTGGGGCATCCTGAACCTCGCCGACGGCGACCAGCGCGGCGAGATCGCCGGCCTGGAGGCCTGGCAGTGGATGCTCGGCGTCATGGTCGTCCCGGCCGTGCTCTACGGGCTGATGTCCTTCGTCATCCCGGAGTCGCCGCGCTTCCTGATCTCCGTCGGCCGCACCGAGCAGGCCAAGCGGGTGCTGCGTGAGGTCGAGGGCTCGAAGGTCGACCTCGACGCACGTGTGGGCGAGATCGAACTGGCCATGCTCTCCGAGCACAAGTCCACCTTCAAGGACCTCCTCGGCGGCCGCTTCGGCCTGCTGCCCATCGTCTGGATCGGCATCGGCCTCTCGCTCTTCCAGCAGCTCGTCGGCATCAACGTGATCTTCTACTACAGCTCCTCGCTGTGGCAGTCCGTCGGCATCGACCCGAGCAGCTCGTTCCTCTACTCCTTCACCACCTCGATCATCAACATCGTCGGCACGGTCATCGCGATGATCTTCGTCGACCGGATCGGCCGCAAGCCGCTCGCCCTCGTCGGCTCGGCGGGCATGGCCCTCTCGCTCGGCCTGGCCGCGTGGGCGTTCTCGTACAAGACCGGCACCGGCGAGAACATCACCATGCCCGACACGCAGGGCACGGTCGCGCTGGTCGCCGCGCACTCCTTCGTCCTGTTCTTCGCCCTCTCCTGGGGCGTGGTGGTCTGGGTGCTGCTCGGCGAGATGTTCCCCAACCGCATCAGGGCCGCGGCCCTCGGCGTCGCCGCCGCGGCCCAGTGGGTCGCCAACTGGGTCATCACCGTCTCGTTCCCGTCCCTGTCGGACTGGAACCTCTCCGGTGCGTACGTCATCTACACGGTCTTCGCCGCGCTCTCGATCCCCTTCATCCTCAAGTGGGTGCCGGAGACCAAGGGCAAGGCGTTGGAGGAGATGGGGTAACCACCCCCGCCGCCACCCCTCTCCTCTTCGACAGGTGCTGCCCCGCTCACTCCTTGAGCCGGGGCAGCACCTGTTCGCACAGCAGGTGCAGGCTGCGCCAGCCCTCGTCCACGGGCATCCCGCCGCACAGCGGGTGCAGGACGAGGTTTCCCGCCCCGCCCGCGGCCCGGCCGTAGGCGACCGCCTCGTCCGGGGTGAGGACGCGGTACACGCCCTCCGCGCGCAGCTGCGCCACCGAGCGCGCGGTCGACCGTACGGCGCTGCGGACGTCCTTCGACTGCCAGGCCGCGTACGCCGCGGCCTCGTGCAGGAAGCACCCGCCGTACTCGGACCAGACCCGGTCCGGGTCCTGCGCGACGTGCAGCAGGGGGGTCTCGGCCGCGGGCATCAGGCAGAAGCCCTCCGTGCCGTACTCGGCGCGCCGCGCGTGGTAGTACGCCTCCAGCTCCGGCAGGTGCGCGCTCGGGAAGAACGGCAGCCCCAGCCGGGCCGCGCGCCGGGCCGCCGCCCGGGAGCCACCGCCGACCAGGAGCGGCGGGTGCGGCCGGGTGGAGGGCCGCGGGGTGACCCGTACGGTACGGCCGCGGAAGGCGAACGGCTCGCCGGTCCACGCCTTCAGGAGGGTCTCCAGCAGTTCGTCCTGGAGCCTGCCGCGCCGGCCCCACTCCACGCCGTGCTGCTCGTACTCCTCGCGCCGGTAGCCGATGCCCGCGACGGTCACGAGGCGGCCGCCGCCCAGCAGGTCGAGGACGGCGATGTCCTCGGCGAGCTTCAGGGGGTCGTACAGCGGGCCGATGACCGCCGAGACGGTGACCGCGATCCGGCGCGTGGCGCCGAGGACCGCGCCCGCGAAGGCGAGCGGTGAGGGCAGCCAGTTGTCGTCGGCGCCGTGGTGTTCCTCCGTCTGGACGGTGTCGACGCCGCGGTCGTCCGCGTACTTGGCCATTTCCAGGGCGGCCCGGTAGCGGGCCGAGAGGGACTCGGGGGTGCCGTTCGGGTCGACGAGATTGAACCGTGCCACGGTGACGGGCATGGACATGAAGGAGTCCCCCTTCGCCGGATGCTGGACGGGCGGGCGAAGGGGGACGTTAGCTGACGCGCCGTCAGTTGGACAGGGGTCCCGTGAGGGCCGGCTCCGTGGCCGGACCGGCCTCGGCGGGCGCGGCCGGGGCAGCCGTGCGCGGCAGTACGGCGTAGAGCGCGCCCGAGGTCACGATGCCGGCCGCCCAGCCCAGGCCGTTCTGCCCGATCCAGGTGGTGGCGAGCGGCCCGCTGAACCAGTCCACCTTGGTGAACAGCAGGCCCACGGCCAGGGCGGCGGCCCAGGCGGTCATCGCCTGCCAGGCGAATCCGCCCCGGTACCAGTAGGCGCTGGTCCGCGTCGTGTCCAGCAGCGCGGGACCGTCGTAGGTCTTCCTGCGCAGCATGTCCACGCCGAAGACGCCGATCCACGCGGAGAAGGCGACGGCCAGCAGGGTCAGGAAGGAGATGAAGGAGCCGAAGAAGCTGGTGGCGACCACCATCAGCAGGAAGCCGAAGACCAGGCTGATGACGGCGTTCACGCTGACCGCCCAGGCGCGCGGGACCTTGATGCCGAGGGTCTGCGCCGTGAAACCGGCCGAGTACATGGACATCGAGTTGATCAGGAGCATCCCGACCAGCGCGGTGAGCAGGTACGGGACCGCGATCCAGGTCGGCAGCAGCTCGCCGATGAAGGAGACCGGGTCCTGTGCGGTGGCCAGGTCGGGCGTGCCGACGGCCATGACCGCGCCCATGAGGACCATCGGGATCACGACGACGCCGGCGCCGCCGATCGTCGCGCCCACCAGGCCCCGCGAGGAGGCGGTGCGCGGCAGGTAGCGGGTGAAGTCCGGACCGGAGGGCACCCAGCTGATGCCGCCGGCCGCGATGGTGCCGATGCCCGCGATCATCATCGCGGTGGAGCCGGCCGGCTTGCCGAAGACGGCGGACCAGTCGGTCGTGAACAGCAGGTACCCGAGGACGAGCACGCTGAAGGCGCCGAAGAGGTACGTGGACCACGTCGAGCAGAGGCGCAGCGCGTTGATGCCGAGGCCCGAGACCACGAAGGTGCAGCCCACGAAGAACAGCAGGGTGACGACGATGAGAGCGGTGTTGCTCTTGATGCCGAAGAGCAGGTCGAGGACGGTCAGGACGGCATAGGCGCCGCTGACCGCGTTGATGGTCTCCCAGCCCCACCGGGCCACCCAGATCAGCGCCCCGGGGAAGAGGTTGCCGCGCTGCCCGAAGACGGCCCGCGACAGGGCCATGCCGGGGGAGCCGCCCCGCTTGCCCGCGATGGAGATCAGGCCCACCATCCCGTACGAGACGACCGGCGCGGCGACCGCGACGACGAGCACCTGCCAGATGTTGAGCTTGTTGAAGATCACCAGGCCGGCGCCCATGGTCAGCAGCAGGACGCTGATGTTGGCGGCGACCCACGTGGGGACGAGCTCGCGGACCCGGCCGCTGCGCTCGCCGTCAGGGACGGGTTCCAGTCCGCGGGTCTCGACCGCGGTCTCCATCGCGGTCTCCATCGCGCCGTCGGCGGGGTCGGCAGGCATGCGGTACTCCGTGGGGAGGCGGGGCAAAGGGGGGAAGTCGCCCATCATCGTATATTCACACCGAACGGGGGATGGCCGCCGAGGGGCAGCCGGGCGGCGGCCACGGGCGGTGGGGGCAGCCGGGGCGCAGCTGGGAATACGGGTGGGGGCGCAGCCGAGGGGCAGACCGGGGGACAGACCGGGGGGCGCAGCCGGGCGGGCGCCCGCCCGGTCAGTGGCTGCGGACACCCCCGCCCGGGAAGCGGGGGGTCGTCCACGAGGTCGCGCATACTGGCTCTGTTATGGAAATCCTCATCCTTGCCGTAGTCATCGCCCTGGTCGCGGTCGGTGCGATCAGCGGGCTCGTGGTCGGCAGCCGCAAGAAGAAGCAGCTGCCGCCCTCGGCACCGTCGAGCACGCCGACCATCACTGCCCCGCCCGCCGAACCCCAGGTGGGCGAGGACGCCGCACCGACGGCGGAAGAGCCGCGCCGCACCATCGAGGAGGTCGACCTCCCCGACGCGGAGACCGCCCTCGACTCCCCGGTCGCGGTCGAGGACCCGGTCGTCGAGGCTCCGCCCGCGCCCGCGATCGAGATCCCCGAGCCCACCGCCGGCCGCCTGGTCCGGCTGCGCGCCCGCCTCGCCCGGTCGCAGAACTCGCTCGGCAAGGGACTGCTCACGCTGCTGTCCCGCGAGCACCTCGACGAGGACACCTGGGAGGAGATCGAGGAGACCCTCCTCATCGCCGACGTCGGCGTCGTGCCCACCCAGGAGCTCGTCGACCGGCTCCGCGAGCGGGTCAAGGTGCTCGGCACCCGCACCCCGGCGGACCTGCGCGCCCTCCTGAAGGAGGAGCTGCTGACCCTGCTGGGCACCGACTTCGACCGCGCGGTGAAGACCGAGAGCGGCGTCGACACCCCGGCCGTCGTGATGGTCGTCGGCGTCAACGGCACCGGCAAGACGACCACCACCGGCAAGCTGGCCCGCGTGCTCGTCGCGGACGGCCGCAGCGTGGTCCTCGGCGCGGCGGACACCTTCCGCGCCGCGGCCGCCGACCAGCTCCAGACCTGGGGCGAGCGGGTCGGCGCCCGCACCGTACGCGGCCCCGAGGGCGGCGACCCGGCCTCGATCGCCTACGACGCGGTCAAGGAGGGCATCGCCGAGGGCGCCGACGTGGTGCTCATCGACACGGCCGGCCGCCTGCACACGAAGACCGGGCTCATGGACGAGCTCGGCAAGGTCAAGCGGGTCGTGGAGAAGCACGGCCCGCTGGACGAGATCCTGCTGGTCCTCGACGCCACCACCGGGCAGAACGGCCTGACCCAGGCCCGCGTCTTCGCCGAGGTCGTGGACATCACCGGCATCGTGCTGACCAAGCTGGACGGCACCGCCAAGGGCGGCATCGTCGTCGCCGTCCAGCGGGAGCTGGGCGTCCCGGTCAAGCTCATCGGACTCGGAGAGGGCCCGGACGACCTGGCTCCCTTCGAGCCGGAGGCGTTCGTGGACGCGCTGATCGGCGACTGAACCGCGTCCGTACGCAGGCCTGTGCCCCCGCGTTCCGTCCGGAACCCGGGGGCACCGGCGTGGGCGGGGCCTATCCGCGGAAGCGGTGGCAGAGGTAGGCGAGGGTGCCCAGCAGCAGCCGTGCCTGCGGCGGGCCCCCCTCGCAGTCGAGCGCGGGCGAGCGCAGCCAGCTGACCGGGCCGAGCCCGGCCCGGTCGGACGGCGGGGCGGTCACGAAGGCGCCCTGGCCGAGGGCCCGCAGGTCGAGGTCGGCGTCGTCCCAGCCCATCCGGTAGAGCAGCCGCGGCAGCTCGGCCGCCGCTCCGGGCGCCACGAAGAACTGGGCCCGGCCGTCCGGGGTCACGATGACCGGCCCGAGCGGCAGGCCCATCCGCTCCAGCCGGACGAGCGCGCGCCGCCCGGCCTCCTCGGAGACCTCGATGACGTCGAAGGCACGGCCCGCGACGAGCAGGACCGCGGCGCCCGGGTACTCGCCCCACGTCGCCGTGGCCTCGTCGAGGGTGGCTCCGGCCGGGACCGTGGGGGCGAAGGCCAGGGGGTGCGCTCCGGGGGCGCCGCACCGCGCGTCCCCGCAGGAGCAGTCGCGGGCGGGCCCCCCGGCGCGGGCTCCGGGGACCACGTCCCAGCCCCACAGTCCGGTGTACTCCGCCACCGCCGTGCACTCCGTGGTCCGGCCGCGGCGCCGGGTGCCGGAACGGAACTCCCTGGTGCCGCGGCTGCCGCCGATCGTGAAGCCCATGCCCATGCCCCCTCCAACGGGTCCGACGTGCCGCTGGTTACGACGTCGGCGAGACCGGCTGTCGGACCTGGCGCCGGCTGCCGCGCGGGGTTGCCGCTCGCGGCTGCCCGGCGCACTCCTCGCCGCGCACGCCCCGCACGCACTTCCGTGCAACCGATCCTTTTCGGCTCGCTGTCAAGTGAATCGCGCCTGACGGGGTGGCGGGTTCATTCGAAGGGGTGGCGAATGGTGGCGATTCCGGGAACGGCCTCGCCGGAGGGGTGATCGTAGGATTACTTTCGGTGCACGAACCCCGAAGGCAGACCCGTCCGTGGGTATGCCGGAGGCAATGCGTGGAGGACTTGTGAAGGTCCGAGGCGGCGCTCGCCGCACCAGCCAGGGTTTCGTGAGGAAGAGGCTGAGCGGATGGGGGCGTTCCAGTGAGCGGCAGCGGCGCAAGCGGAACGAATGACGAATCCGTCGACCGGAATGTCCAGCTGACCTCGTGGTTCGTCCGCAGCGGCTGGTCCAAGGGCGAACTCGCCCGCCAGGTCAACCGCCGAGCCCGCCAGATGGGCGCCCACCACATCAGTACGGACACCTCCCGGGTCCGCCGCTGGCTCGACGGCGAACAGCCGCGCGAGCCCGTCCCGCGCATCCTCTCCGAGCTGTTCTCCGAGCGCTTCGGCTCCGTCGTCGCCATCGAGCAGCTGGGCCTGCGCACCGCGCACCAGACACCCTCCGTCTCCGGCGTCGACCTGCCGTGGGCCGGCCCGCAGACCGTCGAGCTGCTCGGCGAGTTCTCCCGCAGCGACCTGATGCTGGCCCGCCGCGGCTTCCTCGGGACCTCGCTCGCCCTCGCCGCCGGCCCCGCCCTCATCGAGCCGATGCAGCGCTGGCTCGTCCCGGCCCCGGCCGCCGACCCGGGACCGCGGGAGGCGGGGCCGGCGGGCCGCCTGGGCGGCCACCGCCCGCCCCGGCTCTCCGAACCGGAACTGGACCTGCTCGACGCCACGACGGTCATGTTCCGCCAGTGGGACGCCCAGTGCGGGGGCGGTCTGCGCCGCAAGGCCGTCGTGGGCCAGCTGCACGAGGTCACCGACCTGCTCCAGGAGAACCACCCGGCGCCGGTCGCCAAGCGGCTCTTCAAGGTCGCCGCCGAGCTCGCCGAACTGGCCGGCTGGATGAGCTACGACATCGGCATGCACCCCACCGCCCAGAAGTACTTCGTACTCGCCCTGCACGCCGCCAAGGAAGGCGGCGACAAGGCCCTCGGCTCGTACATCCTCTCCAGCATGAGCCGCCAGATGATCCACCTGGGCCGCCCCGAGGACGCCCTGGAACTGGTCCACCTCGCGCAGTACGGCAGCCGCGACTGCGCCGGCCCGCGCACCCAGGCCATGCTGTATGCGATGGAGGCCCGCGCCTACGCCAACATGGGGCAGCCCAGCCGCTGCAAGCGGGCCGTGCGGATGGCCGAGGACGCGTTCGGCGACGTGGGCTTCGGGGGCGAGCCCGAACCGGACTGGATCCGCTTCTTCTCCGAGGCGGAACTGAACGGCGAGAACTCCCACTCGTACCGCGATCTGGCCTACGTCGCCGGGCGCAGCCCCACGTACGCCTCCCTTGCCGAACCCCTCATGGAGCGGGCCGTCGAACTCTTCGAGAAGGACGAGGAGCACCAGCGCTCCTACGCCCTCAACCTCATCGGCATGGCCACCGTCCACCTGCTCCAGCGCGAGCCCGAGCAGGCCGCCGTGCTCGTCGGCCGGGCCCTCGACGTGGCGGGAAAGGTGCGGTCCGAAAGGGTCAACACCCGGCTGCGCAAGACCGTCGACAGCGCCGCCCGTGAATACGGCGACGTCGCCGACGTGGTGCGGCTGACCGACCACCTCGCCTCCCGGCTCCCCGAAGCCGCCGAGGCCGTCTGACGGCCCGGGCGGCCGTTCCCGAGGCCCCCGGCCGCGGCAGTCACCCCGAAGCCCGATCAGGCTCCCCCAGCCAGGCCGTCCGGGTACCGCCGCGGCCGGGCTTCTTCCGGCCCCCGTTCATGGAGGCGTAACACGCCCGACCTCTTCGTCACGGGCCCGAAACACCCAGCGGCGCCGCCGGAAACCGGCCTGCGCGAATCTCAAGGCCAATAACCGGCCAGTCCCGACCGGCTCCCCACCCCGGCCGGACCCCCTTAACGCCGCTCAGGTTTTCACGATCGCCCGCACGCGAACGTACCGACGACGAGGAGACGCCGATGGCATCAGCCATCACGACCCTCGCGGCAGACGCCCCGACGCTGTCTGCCGCGAACACCGGGTTCATGCTCATCTGCTCCGCCCTGGTCATGCTGATGACCCCGGGGCTCGCCTTCTTCTACGGGGGCATGGTCCGCGTCAAGAGCAGCCTCAACATGCTGATGATGAGCTTCATCAGCCTCGGGATCGTCACGATCCTGTGGGTGCTCTACGGCTTCAGCCTCGCCTTCGGCGCCGACTCCGGCGGCCTCATCGGGTGGTCCTCCGACTACGTGGGCCTCAGCGGCATCGGCATCACCGAGCTGTGGGACGGCTACACCATCCCGGTGTACGTCTTCGCCGTCTTCCAGCTGATGTTCGCCGTCATCACCCCCGCCCTGATCAGCGGCGCCCTGGCCGACCGCGTCAAGTTCAGCGCCTGGGCCCTGTTCACCGCCCTGTGGGTCACCGTCGTCTACTTCCCCGTCGCCCACTGGGTGTGGGGCGCCGGCGGCTGGCTCTTCGAGCTCGGCGTCATCGACTTCGCGGGCGGCACCGCCGTCCACATCAACGCCGGCGCCGCCGCCCTCGGCGTGATCCTGGTCATCGGCAAGCGCGTCGGCTTCAAGAAGGACCCGATGCGCCCGCACAGCCTCCCGCTCGTGATGCTCGGCGCCGGTCTCCTCTGGTTCGGCTGGTTCGGCTTCAACGCGGGCTCCTGGCTCGGCAACGACGACGGCGTCGGCGCCGTCATGTTCCTCAACACCCAGGTCGCCACCGCCGCCGCGATGCTCGCCTGGCTGGCGTACGAGAAGCTGCGCCACGGCTCCTTCACCACCCTCGGCGCCGCCTCCGGCGCGGTCGCCGGTCTCGTCGCCATCACCCCCGCCGGCGGCGCGGTCAGCCCGCTGGGCGCGATCGCCGTCGGCGCCATCGCCGGTGTGCTGTGCGCCATGGCGGTGGGCCTGAAGTACAAGTTCGGCTTCGACGACTCCCTCGACGTGGTCGGCGTCCACCTCGTCGGCGGTATCGCCGGCTCCCTCCTCGTCGGTCTCTTCGCCACCGGCGGCGTCCAGTCCGACGTGGCCGGCCTCTTCTACGGCGGCGGCCTGGAGCAGCTCGGCAAGCAGGCGGTCGGGGTCTTCTCCGTCCTGGCCTACTCTCTCGTGGCGTCCGCGCTGCTCGCCTTCCTCCTCGACAGGACGATCGGGATGCGGGTCAGCGAGGACGTCGAGGTCTCGGGCATCGACCAGGTCGAGCACGCCGAGACCGCCTACGACTTCAGCGGAGCGGGCGGCGGCTCCACCTCGCGGAGCACCGCCGTACCGACCCCCGTTGCCGCCGCGAGCAAGAAGGTAGACGCATGAAGCTCATCACCGCGATCGTGAAGCCGCACCGGCTGGACGAGATCAAAGAGGCACTGCACAGCTTCGGGGTCCAGGGCCTCACCGTCTCCGAGGCCAGCGGCTACGGCCGCCAGCGCGGCCACACCGAGGTCTACCGCGGCGCCGAATACACGGTGGACCTGGTGCCGAAGATCCGTATCGAGGTGGTCGTCGACGACGCCGACGCCGAGGACGTGATGCGGGTCGTCGTGGAAGCCGCCAAGACCGGCAAGATCGGTGACGGCAAGGTGTGGAGCGTCCCCGTGGACTCGGTCATCCGGGTCCGCACCGGCGAGCGCGGCGCTGACGCACTGTAGGACCGGTCCTCAACCACGGGAGCTTCTGGGTGACGAGCGTCGAAGAGACCACGGACCACACGGCCGACTCGGGACCCAGCGGTTACGCCGCGGCCCGGCTGCGACTCCTCCAGGAGGAGTCGCGGTCCGGGCCGTCGCGGCGTTCCGCTCTGGCCGGGCTGACCGACGACTGGCTGAACTCGCTGTTCACGACCGCCGTACGGGAAACCGGCGTACGGGGCGTCACCCTCGTGGCCGTCGGCGGCTACGGGCGGGCCGAACTCTCCCCCCGCAGCGACCTCGACCTGGTCCTGCTGCACGACGGCAAGGCCGAACCGCGGGCGCTCAGCGCACTGGCCGACCGGATCTGGTACCCGGTGTGGGACCTGGGCGTCGCCCTCGACCACTCGGTACGGACCCCCGGCGAGGCCCGCAAGACCGCCGCCGAGGACCTCAAGGCGCACCTCGGACTGCTGGACGCCCGGTCCGTCGCGGGCGACGCCGGACTCCTCGCCGGCCTGCGGACCTCCGTCCTGGCCGACTGGCGCAACCAGGCGCCCAAACGGCTCCCGCAGCTGCACTCCCTGTGCCGTGAACGGGCCGAGCGCGCCGGGGAGCTGCGCTTCCTGCTCGAACCCGACCTGAAGGAGTCCCGCGGCGGACTGCGGGACGTCACCGCGCTGCGGGCGGTGGCGGCGTCCTGGCTGGCCGACGCCCCGCGCGAAGGCCTTGCCGAAGCCCGGCGGCGGCTCCTGGACGCCCGGGACGCCCTGCACCTGGTGACCGGCCGGGCCACCGACCGGCTCTCCCTCCAGGAACAGGACCAGGTCGCGGCGCGGCTCGGGCTGCTGGACGCCGACGCGCTGCTGCGCGAGGTGTACGAGGCCGCGCGGGTGGTCGCGTACGCCGGTGACGTGACCTGGCGGGAGGTCGGGCGCGTGCTGCGGGCCCGTTCGTCCCGGCCGCGGCTGCGCGGCCTGCTCGGGACCCGCGGCGCCGCGGCGGCCCCCCGGGCGCCGCTGGCCGAGGGGGTCGTGGAGTCCGACGGCGAGGCGGTACTGGCCCTGGCCGCGCGCCCGGACCGGGACCCGGTGCTGACGCTGCGGTTCGCGGCCGCCGCCGCCCAGGCGGGTCTTCCCGCATCGCTGCACGCCGTACGCAGGCTCGCCGCCCAGTCGAAACCGCTGCCGGTGCCCTGGCCGGCGCAGGCGCGGGAGCAGCTGCTGACGCTGCTCGGCGCGGGGGAGCCGACGGTGGCCGTGTGGGAGGCGCTGGAGGCGGAAGGCCTGATCACCCGGCTGCTGCCCGACTGGGAGCGGGTGCGGTGCCGCCCCCAGCGCAACCCCGTGCACACCTGGACGGTGGACCGGCACCTGATCGAGACGGCCGTCCGGGCCTCGGCCCTCACCCGCCGGGTCGGCCGCCCCGACCTGCTGCTGATGGCGGCCCTCCTGCACGACATCGGCAAGGGCTGGCCCGGCGACCACTCGGTCGCGGGCGAAACCATCGCGCGCGACGTGGCCGTACGGGTCGGCTTCGACGCCGAGGACGCCGCCGTGCTGGCCGTGCTCGTACGCCACCACCTCCTGCTGATCGACACCGCGACCCGGCGCGACCTGGACGACCCCGCCACGGTGGAATCGGTCGCCCGGGCGGTCGGATCCCCCGGCACCCTGGAGATCCTGCACGCCCTGACCGAGGCCGACGCCCTGGCCACCGGACCGGCGGCGTGGAGCACCTGGCGCGGATCCCTGGTCGCGGACCTGGTCGCGCGGGTCGCCGCCGTCCTGCGCGGGGCGGCCCCGGCGGCGACCGAACCGGACATCCCCACGACGGAACAGGAGCGCCTGGCGGTGGAGGCGCTGCGCACCGGGGAACCGGTGCTGGCGCTGCACGCCCGCGAGGAGGAGGACGACGCGGTCGGCGTGGAGCTCGTCGTCGCGGTCCCCGACCAGCCCGGGGTCCTGCCCGCGGTGGCCGGCGTACTGGCCCTGCACCGCCTCACCGTCCGCGCGGCCGACCTGCGCTCCATGGAGCTTCCGGACCGGCTGGGCGAGGTCCTGGTCCTGCGCTGGCGGGTGGCGGCGCAGTACGGCTCACTGCCGCAGGGGGCCCGGCTGCGGACCGACCTGGTCCGCGCGCTGGACGGCTCGCTCGACATCCCGGCGAAGCTCGCGGACCGGGAGGCGGCGTACCCGAGTCGGCGCGGGGTGGTCCCGCCGCCGCCCCAGGTGACAGTCGTCCCGGACGTCTCCCCCCTGGCCACGGTCCTGGAGGTCCGCGCCCCCGACGCGGTCGGGCTGCTGCACCGGATCGGACGGGCACTGGAGGCGGCGGGGGTACGGGTGCGCAGCGCGCACGTCTCGACGCTCGGCGCCAACGCGGTGGACACCCTGTACGTGACCACCCTGGACGGCAAACCGCTGGACGGCCGGGCGGCGGCCGCCCTGGCCGGGTCCGTGGCATCGGCCCTGGCCTGAGCGGAACCATCCACCCGAGATCGACGTTGAGCACGTCATGGTCCCCGCTGCTGCGGGGATGATCCGCCGGGACAACACGTCCTGAAGATCGGCAAGGCCTGCTCCCCACACATGCGGGGACGTGACCTCGCCCGCCGGATCCGGCGGGCGAGGTCGATTCGTTTGCCGGGCCGGATACTCTGGAGGGCGACCCACCGCCCCCGACCCCAAGGACCAACGAGCGCCGTGTTCGATACTCTCTCCGACCGCCTGGCGAATACTTTCAAGGGCCTCCGTGGCAAGGGGCGCCTCAGCGAGCAGGACATCGACGCGGCGGCCCGGGAAATCCGTATCGCTCTCCTTGAGGCCGACGTCGCCCTCCCCGTCGTCCGCTCCTTCATCGCGAACGTCAAGGAGAGGGCCCGCGGCGAGGAGGTCAGCAAGGCGCTGAACCCCGGCCAGCAGGTCCTGAAGATCGTCAACGACGAGCTCGTGACCATCCTCGGCGGCGAGACCCGGCGGCTGCGCTACGCCAAGACCGCCCCCACCGTGATCATGCTGGCCGGTCTCCAGGGCGCCGGTAAGACCACCCTCGCCGGCAAGCTCGGCCTCTGGCTCAAGGGGCAGGGCCACGCCCCGCTCCTCGTGGCGTGCGACCTCCAGCGCCCCAACGCCGTCAACCAGCTCTCCGTCGTCGCCGACCGCGCGGGCGTCGCGGTCTACGCGCCCCAGCCCGGCAACGGCGTCGGCGACCCGGTCCAGGTCGCCAAGGACTCCATCGAGTACGCGCGCACCAAGCAGTACGACGTGGTCATCGTGGACACCGCCGGCCGCCTCGGCATCGACGCCGAGCTGATGCAGCAGGCCGCGGACATCCGCGACGCGGTCAGCCCCGACGAGATCCTCTTCGTCGTCGACGCGATGATCGGCCAGGACGCGGTCAACACCGCCGAGGCATTCCGCGACGGTGTGGGCTTCGACGGCGTGGTGCTCTCCAAGCTCGACGGCGACGCCCGGGGCGGCGCCGCGCTCTCCATCGCGCACGTCACCGGCAAGCAGATCATGTTCGCCTCGAACGGCGAGAAGCTGGACGAGTTCGACGCCTTCCACCCGGACCGCATGGCGGGCCGGATCCTCGACATGGGTGACATGCTCACCCTCATCGAGCAGGCCGAGAAGACCTTCAGCCAGGCCGAAGCCGAGAAGATGGCGGCCAAGCTGGCGAAGGGGCCCAAGGAGTTCACGCTCGACGACTTCCTGGCCCAGATGGAGCAGGTCCGCAAGATGGGCTCCATCTCTAAGCTGCTCGGCATGCTGCCGGGCATGGGCCAGATCAAGGACCAGATCAACAACATCGACGAACGCGACGTCGACCGCACCGCCGCGATCATCAAGTCGATGACCCCGGCCGAGCGCCACGACCCGACGATCATCAACGGCTCCCGCCGTGCCCGTATCGCCAAGGGTTCCGGCACCGAGGTCAGCGCCGTCAAGTCGCTGGTCGAGCGCTTCTTCGACGCCCGCAAGATGATGTCCCGCATGGCCCAGGGCGGCGGCATGCCCGGGATGCCGGGCATCCCGGGCATGGGTGGCGGCCCGGGCCGGCAGAAGAAGCAGGTCAAGCAGGCCAAGGGCAAGCGCAAGAGCGGCAACCCGATGAAGCGCCGGGAAGAGGAGGCCGCGGCCGCTCTGCGCCGGGAGCAGGGCCCGCAGGCGATCGAGCCCGCGGCCGGTGGCAGCCCCTTCGGCCTTCCGGCGGCCGGTCAGCCCGGCCAGGACTTCGACCTTCCGGACGAGTTCAAGAAGTTTATGAAGTAAGTCATGAAGTAAGTCATGAAGCAGGTCCTGAAGTAAGTGCGGAGAAGTTCCTGAAGCGGGGAAGAAGTTCCCGACGCGAGGTTCTTGACGCAGGAGCGCGCACGCAGCTGCGCGAGAGGAGCCCCGGCCGTGTTCCCACGGCCGGGGCTCCCGCGTTTCTGCCGGGGCGGGTGCCCCATTCATCCCTTATGGTCGGCCGGGAGAATGGCCGAAGGAGGCGCCCGTGCCCAGCCCCGCTCCCGTACCGCCCCGAGACCGGGCCGATACCCCCTGGCGTTCGGAGGGCGCACCGCCCACACCCGCCCCCAAGAAGGGGATGCCCGGCGGCTGGAGGGGGCTGATCCTCGCCGCCCTGCTCGTCTACCTGGTGACCAACGTGGTGCTGTCGTTCTTCAACGACGGCGACGAGCCGACCATCTCGTACACCGAATTCAGCAGGCAGGTCGCCAACGGCAACGTCTCCAAGATCTACTCCAAGGGCGACGCCATCCAGGGCCAGCTCAAGGCCGAACAGCCGGTGCCCGACGGCGGCAAGGGCGAATACACCAAATTCGTCACCCAGCGCCCCGCCTTCGCCGACGACGACCTGTGGGCCGACCTCACCCGGCAGAACGTGAACGTGACGGCCTCCCCGGTGGTCGAACAGCGCAGCTTCCTGGCCAATCTGCTCCTCTCCCTCGCCCCGATGCTCCTGCTGGTCCTCCTGTGGGTCTTCATCGCCCGCCGGATGGGCGGGGCGATGGGGGGCGGCATGGGCGCGCTGGGCCGCAAGGCGCCGCCCAAGCCGGTGGAGCTGGAAGGCGCCAAGCGCACGACCTTCGAGGACGTCGCGGGCATCGACGAGGTCGCGGGGGAGCTCAACGACGTGGTCGACTTCCTCAAGAACCCGCAGGCCTACCGGCGGATGGGCGCCCGCATGCCCGGCGGCGTGCTCTTGGCCGGCCCGCCCGGCACCGGCAAGACCCTGCTCGCACGGGCGGTCGCGGGCGAGGCCGGAGTGCCGTTCTTCTCGGCCTCCGCATCCGAGTTCATCGAGATGATCGTCGGCGTCGGCGCCTCCCGGGTGCGCGAGCTGTTCACCGAGGCGCGCAAGGTGGCTCCCTCGATCATCTTCATCGACGAGATCGACACCATCGGACGGGTACGCGGCGGTGGCGCGGCCATGGGCGGCCACGACGAACGCGAACAGACCCTGAACCAGATCCTCACCGAGATGGACGGCTTCTCCGGGTCGGAGGGCGTGGTCGTCCTGGCGGCGACCAACCGGGCGGCCGTCCTGGACCCCGCCCTCACCCGGCCCGGCCGCTTCGACCGCACCGTGCAGGTCTCCCCGCCCGACCGGGGCGGGCGCGAGGCCATCCTGCGCATCCACACCCGCGACATCCCGCTCGGGGGCGACGTCGACCTGGCCCAGGTGGCCCGTACGACCCCCGGCATGACGGGAGCGGAGCTCGCCAACCTGGCCAACGAGGCCGCGCTGCTGGCGGTCAAACGCCAGCAGGAGGAGGTCACCCAGTCCGACCTGTCGGACGCGCTGGAGAAGGTTCAGCTGGGCGCGGAGAGGTCGCTGGTCATGCCGGAGGGCGAACGCCGCCGTACGGCGTACCACGAGAGCGGTCACGCCCTCCTGGGCATGCTCCAGCCGGGCGCCGACCCCGTCCGCAAGATCACGATCGTGCCCCGCGGCCGTGCGCTCGGCGTCACCCTCTCGACCCCGGACGCGGACCGCTACGCGTACACGGAGGAGTACCTCCGCGGCCGCATCATCGGAGCGCTGGGCGGTATGGCGGCCGAGCAGATCGTCTACGACGTCATCACCACGGGCGCGGAGAACGACCTCGAACAGGTCACCAACCTCGTCCGCGGGATGGTCGGCCGCTGGGGCATGAGCGAGCGCGTGGGCCGCCTCACCGCGATCCCCTCCGACGGCCAGAGCCCGTACGGCCTGTCCGCCGCCCCGGCCACCCTCGACGCGGTGGACCACGAGATGCGGCGGATCGTCGACGAGTGCTACGAGAAGGCCTGCCGGCTCCTGCGCGAGAACCGTCCGAAACTCGACGCCCTGGCGGAGGCCCTCATGGCCAACGAGACCCTGGACGAGCCCGCCGCCTACGCCGCCGCCGGCATCACCCGCCTCACCAAGTGACTCTCACCGACCGACCGTGAGGAGGACGGCGCCGGGGGCGCGCGCGGCGGCGAAGCCGCCGCGGCCGGTTACTGCGAACGGGCGATGACGTAGCGGAAGATGTTCGGCAGCCACACGGCGCCGTCGGCCCGCTCGTACGGGTGAAGCGCCTCGGCCAGCTCCTTCTCCACCAGCGCGGGATCGGCCGTCCCGCCGGACGCCCCCGGGCCCGCTCCCGCCGGGCCGGTTCCCGCGACGGGATACAGCCCCGTCGACAGCAGCCCGCGCACCGCGCTGTCCACATCCGCGTACCCGAAGGGGCAGAACACCCGCCCGGAGCCCTCCGGCCGCAGCCCCGCACCCTCCACCACCGCGTCCAGGTCCCGGGGCGCGGGCCCGCCGCCCAGCACCGCGGGCACCGTGCACCGCTCCGCCGGGCCCCAGTCGGCCAGCACCACGGCCCCGCCCCGCCGGACCGTCGGCAGGGCCGCGGCCAGGGCCGCCGGATCCGGTGAGAAGGCCAGCAGGGCGTCGTACGGGGAGGGCGGCGAGGGCGGATCCGCCAGCACCTCCAGCAGCCGTTCACGGGCCAGGGCCCGGCGGTGCGGATCCGCCTCCACACCCGTGGCCACGGCTCCCCGCCCGGCTGCCAGCAGCAGGGGCAGTCCCGCCCCGCAGCCGAGGCCGAGCAACCGGTCTCCCGGCCCTACCTCAAGCCGGTCGTAGACCGCCTCGTACAGCGGTACCAGCATCCGTTCCTGGATCTCCGCCCAGTCGCGGGCGACGAGCGTGGCCATCGGCGTCGGTGTCATCGAAAGAGCGCTCCTGTTCCTTGTCGCCCCCGTGCCCCCGTTGCCAGAGAACTCCCCATTCGCCCCCGCGTCCAGAGGAGTGCGCCACCCGATTCACGCTCGGCGTGCGCGGCGCCGTACCATTCGCGCCATGGCAAAGGCTCCCGTTCTCACCCCCCAGGCGGAGGATTTCCCCCGCTGGTACCAGGATCTGATCAACAAGGCCGAGCTGGCCGACAACGGCCCGGTGCGCGGCACCATGGTCATCCGGCCGTACGGCTACGGCCTGTGGGAGCGGATGCAGCAGGAGATGGACGCGCGCATCAAGGACGCGGGCGCCCAGAACGCGTACTTCCCGCTTTTCATCCCCCAGTCGTACCTGACGAGGGAAGCCGAGCACGTCGAGGGCTTCGCCCCCGAGCTCGCGGTCGTCACGCACGGCGGCGGCAAGGAGCTGGAGGAGCCGGTCGTCGTCCGGCCCACCTCCGAGACGATCATCAACGACTACTTCTCCAAGTGGGTCCAGAGCTACCGTGACCTGCCCCTGCTGATCAACCAGTGGGCGAATGTGGTCCGCTGGGAAATGCGTCCGCGCGTGTTCCTCCGTACGAGTGAGTTCCTGTGGCAGGAGGGCCACACGGCCCACTCCACGTACGAGGAGGCCCGCGACTACGCCGCCCGGATCCACCGCGACGTCTACGGCGACTTCATGACGAACGTGCTCGGCATCGACGTCGTGCTCGGCCGCAAGACCGCCAAGGAGCGCTTCGCCGGCGCCATCAACACCCTCACCCTCGAAGGCATGATGGGGGACGGCAAGGCGCTGCAGCTGGGGACGAGCCACGAGCTCGGCACCAACTTCGCCAAGGCCTTCAACACCCAGTACCTGTCGAAGGAAGGCAAGCAGGAGCTCGTCTGGCAGACCTCGTGGGGCGTCTCGACCCGCATGGTCGGCGGCCTGATCATGTCCCACGGCGACGACAACGGCCTGCGGGTCCCGCCGCGCCTGGCGCACGTCCAGGTCGTCGTCATGGCGATCAAGGGCGACGAGGCCGTCGCGAAGGTCCGCGAGCTGGGCGCCCAGCTCAAGGCCGCCGGCATCCGCGTCCAGGTCGACGACCGCGTCGACACCCCCTTCGGCCGCCGCGCCGTGGACTGGGAGCTCAAGGGCGTACCGGTCCGCATCGAGATCGGCCCCCGCGACCTGGAGGCCGGCACCGCGATGCTGGCCCGCCGGATCCCGGGCGGCAAGACGCCGGTGCGGATCGACGCGCTGGCCGACCTGCTGCCCGAGGTGCTGGAGGAGGACCAGGCGCAGCTGCTGCGCGAGTCCCGCGAGCGCCGGGAGGCCCGTACCTCCGACGTCTCCACCATCGAGGAGGCTGCCGAGGCGGCCGTCGCGGGCGGCTGGGCGCGGATCCCGTGGGCGGACCTCGGCCCGGAGGGCGAGGCGAAGCTGGCCGAGCAGGCCGTCTCGGTACGCTGCCTGATCGCCGCGGACGGGTCGGTTCCGGAGTCGGACGACGCCCCTGGCACCCTCGCGATCGTCGCCCGCTCGTACTAGTCCGGTAACCGGACCGGATGACAGGACCGGATGACAGGACCGGGTGAGCGACACCAGTTCGATCCGCTACGCCCCGGACGTGCGGCCCTGCCGCGCCCCGGGGCGTAGTCGTCGTTACGTACCGACTTCTGCGGAGATCTGCGCACCCGTCCTCGTCGGGACGCATGAGACTGAACTGACTGGTACGTGCAAAAAATTTGCAATGGCCCGGAATCGGAACACCGGGGCACCCCGGCTCGTTGTCACGACGTGAGCACGACACCACCTGTTCTCGCCGCAGAGCTGGCGCAGGCGTGGGCCGATATTCAGCGGTACCACCCCGAGCTGCCTGACCTTGCCGCGCCCGAGTCCCTGATCGGAGAGTCCTCGTCCGCCTGCGGCGCCGAGCTCTCCTTCGAGCGACTGCTGCACGAGGCAGTCCACGGCATCGCCGCCGCCCGCGGAGTCCGCGACACTTCGCGCGCGGGCCGCTACCACAACCGCAGATTCCTCGCGATCGCCGAGGAGATGGGGCTGGACCACCCCGAAGAGCCGCATGCCAGCAGCGGCTTCTCGCTGGTCACCCTCAACCCCGAGGCGAAGAAGCGCTACCGCCCCACGATGGAGCGGCTGCACCGCGCCCTGAAGGCCCACACGGCCGCCACCTCCGCCGACACCAAGCGCAGCTTCCGCGGGCCGGCCGCCCGCCACGGCTCCTCCGGGGGCGGCGTCCGCGTCAAGGCGGTCTGCGACTGCGGGCGCAACGTACGCGTGGTCCCCTCCGTGCTGGCCCAGGCCCCGATCGTGTGCGGAAGCTGTATGAAGCCCTTCCGCATTCCCGAGGCGGCCGTCGCGGTGGCCTCCTGAGGCGCTCCGCGGGCGGGCCCGCCCGAGGCCGCCGCGGGGCGAGCCGCGGGGCACGGCCGGGACCGCCCGGGTACGGGGCTCCCCGCTCGGCAGCGGCGCGGGCGTATGGCACAATGGCTAGCTGTACTCGACAGTCGCATAGGACCCCTCTCTCCTCCGGCTGACGCGTCCATCGGGCATCCGAGTACCGCAACCCCACGTGGCATCTCATGTGCCCAACCACGTCAAGTTCAGGAGACACCACTCCAGTGGCAGTCAAGATCAAGCTCAAGCGCCTCGGCAAGATTCGCCAGCCGCACTACCGCATCGTCGTCGCCGACTCCCGCACCCGCCGGGACGGTCGTGCGATCGAGGAAATCGGTCTGTACCACCCGACGTACAACCCGTCGCGCATCGAGGTCAACGCCGAGCGTGCGCAGTACTGGCTCTCCGTCGGCGCCCAGCCGACCGAGGCCGTGCTCGCCATCCTGAAGCTGACCGGTGACTGGCAGGCCCACAAGGGCCTCCCCGCCCCCGCGCCGCTGCTGCAGCCGGAGGCCAAGGAAGACAAGCGTCGTAGCTTCGACGAGTTCGCCAAGACCCTTGAGGGTGGCGACGCCAAGGGCGAGGCCATCACCCAGAAGGCGAAGAAGGCCGACAAGAAGGCGGACGAGGCTGAGGCCACCGCCGAGTCGACCGAGGCCTGAGCATGCTCGAGGAGGCTCTTGAGCACCTCGTGAAGGGCATTGTGGACAACCCCGACGAAGTGCAGGTCGCCTCGCGCACCCTGCGTCGCGGACAGGTGCTGGAAGTCCGGGTCCACCCGGACGACCTCGGCAAGGTGATCGGCCGCAACGGCCGCACCGCACGTGCTCTGCGTACCGTCGTGGGCGCCATCGGCGGCCGGGGGATCCGCGTCGACCTCGTCGACGTGGACCAGGTCCGCTGAGACCCGGCTCGCTAGAAGCGTGATTCACCGGCACGGGCCGGGGAGGGCACTGGTTGCCCACCCCGGCCCGAGTCGTTTTCGCCCTCGGGCACGAGCAACCATTGATTGAGCAACCACGACGGAGACACAGTGGAGCTGGTAGTCGCGCGGATCGGCCGCGCCCACGGGATCAAGGGTGAGGTCACGGTCGAGGTCCGGACCGACGAGCCCGAGCAGCGGCTCGGGCCCGGCGCCGTCCTGAAGACCGAACCGGCGTCGGCGGGACCGCTGACCATCGAGACGGGCCGGCTGCACAGCGGGAAGCTGCTGCTGCGCTTCGAGGGCGTCAGGGACCGCACCGCCGCCGAGGCGCTGCGCAACGTCCTGCTCATCGCCGACGTGGACCCGATGGAGATGCCGGCGGAGTCCGACGAGTACTACGACCACCAGTTGATGGACCTGGACGTGGTCCTCGCCGACGGCACCGGGGTCGGCCGCATCACCGAGATCTCCCACCTGCCGTCGCAGGACCTCTTCATCGTCGAGCGGCCGGACGGCTCCGAGGTGATGATCCCCTTCGTGGAGGAGATCGTCGCCGAGATCGACCTGCTGGAGCAGCGCTGCGTCATCACGCCGCCGCCCGGACTGATCGACGACCGTGCGGAGGTCGCGTCGGCGCGTGACGCCGAGGCGGAAGCGCGTGCTGCCGAGGAAGAATCCTGATGCGTCTCGACGTCGTCACGATCTTCCCCGAGTACCTGGAGCCGCTGAACGTGTCCCTCGTCGGCAAGGCCCGCGCCCGGGGCCAGCTCGACGTACACGTCCATGACCTGCGGGACTGGACGTACGACCGGCACAACACGGTCGACGACACCCCGTACGGGGGCGGCCCCGGCATGGTCATGAAGACGGAGCCGTGGGGCGAGGCGCTGGACACGGCGCTGGCCGACGGCTACGAGTCGGGCGCGCACGGGCCGGTCCTGGTCGTCCCCACGCCCAGCGGCCGTCCCTTCACCCAGGAACTGGCCGTCGAACTCTCCGAGAGGCCGTGGCTGATCTTCACGCCGGCCCGGTACGAGGGCATCGACCGCCGGGTCGTGGAGGAGTACGCCACCCGGATACCGGTGTACGAGGTCTCCATCGGCGACTACGTGCTGGCGGGCGGCGAGGCCGCCGTCCTCGTCGTCACCGAGGCCGTGGCCCGGCTGCTGCCCGGAGTGCTCGGCAACGCCGAGTCCCACCGCGACGACTCCTTCGCCCCCGGCGAGATGGCGAACCTGCTGGAGGGGCCGGTCTACACCAAGCCCCCCGAGTGGCGCGGCCGGGGCATTCCCGACGTGCTGCTCAGCGGCCACCACGGGAAGATCGCCCGCTGGCGCCGCGACGAGGCCTTCCGCCGCACGGCCCTGAACCGCCCCGACCTGATCGAGCGCTGCGAGGCCGCCGCCTTCGACAAGAAGGACCGGGAGATCCTGGGCGCCCTGGGCTGGAAACCGTCCGGGGACGGCCGATTTTGGCGCAGGCCCGAGGCCGTGGAAGAATAGGCGGCTGCTGTACGCCCGCCAGCGCTCCTGCCACAGGGGGACCGTCGCCCGGCGGGTGGAACGGCTCCCGAATTCTCTACAAAAACCCGCTCGGCGGCCTGTGGCGTCGTGCGAAGAAAGCAGACGAAGAACATGTCTCACCTGCTCGACGGCATTAACGCCGCCACCGTCCGCACGGACGTCCCGGCCTTCCGCCCCGGTGACACCGTCAACGTGCACGTCCGCGTGATCGAGGGCAACCGCTCCCGTATCCAGCAGTTCAAGGGCGTCGTCATCCGTCGCCAGGGCTCCGGCGTCTCCGAGACCTTCACCGTTCGCAAGGTCTCCTTCAGCGTGGGCGTGGAGCGTACCTTCCCGGTGCACTCCCCGATCTTCGAGAAGATCGAGCTCGTCACCCGCGGTGACGTGCGCCGCGCGAAGCTGTACTACCTCCGTGAGCTCCGCGGCAAGGCCGCGAAGATCAAGGAGAAGCGCGACAAGTGAGGTCCCCTCCGGGGTCCGGGGGCGGCCGGATAGGCTCGCCCCCGATGGACACCGGAGCACCTCACCCGCAGCGCGGCCACTCTTCCCCCGACGAGGGGGAGGAGCGGCCGCGTTCGGCGTTTCCGGGGCCGGACGGGCCCTCGGCCGACCGGCCGGCCGAGGCGCGGCTGACCTGGCGGCGGGCCGGAGTGCTCGGGGCCGTCTGCGCCGTCTTCCTGCTGCTCCTCAGCAATTTCGTCGTCCAGCCCTTCCTGATCCCGAGCCGGTCGATGGAGCCGACATTGCGGGTCGGGGACCGGGTCCTGGTCAACAAGCTGGCGTACCGTTTCGGCGACCAGCCGCGCCGCGGGGACCTGGTGGTCTTCGACGGCACCGGTTCCTTCGTACGCGAACGGGCCGGCGGCGGCGATCCGATCGGCGCGGCCCTGCACGGCGCCGCCTCGGCGATCGGGCTGGCGGAGCCGTCCGACACCGACTTCGTGAAGCGGGTCGTGGGCGTGGGCGGCGACGACGTGGTGTGCTGCGACGCCTCCGGCCGCGTCGAGGTCAACGGCGTCCCGCTGGAGGAGCCGTACCTGTATCCCGGTGACGCGCCCTCCAAGGTGCCCTTCCGTATCGTCGTTCCCCTCGGCACCCTGTGGGTCATGGGCGACCATCGTTCCCAGTCCCGGGACTCCCGGGACCACCTGGGCGAGCCGGGCGGGGGGATGGTGCCGGTGGAGAAGGTGATCGGGCGGGCCGACTGGATCGGCTGGCCGCTCTCGCGCTGGGGCGGGCATGGGTAGCCGGGGGCGGCCGAGAGGCGGGCGCGACCCCGAGCCCGAGCCCGAGCCGGAACCGGAGTACGTGGCGCCGCCGGAGGGCGGCGGCGGCCGGGCCCAGCGCCGGCGGCTGGCCCGTCGCGTACGGCGCCGCCGCCGCACCCGCCGGGTGGGCGAGCTGCCGCTGCTGGTGGTCGTGGCCCTCTGCATAGCCCTGCTCCTCAAGACCTTCCTCGTACAGGCCTTCTTCATCCCGTCGGGCTCGATGGAGCAGACGCTGCGCATCGGCGACCGGGTGCTGGTCGACAAGCTGACTCCGTGGTTCGGCTCCAAGGTCGAGCGCGGCGACGTCGTCGTCTTCAAGGACCCCGGCGGCTGGCTGAAAGACGACGCCCCCCGCCCCGCCCCGGACCCGGTCGGGGTCAAGCAGCTCAAGCAGGCCATGACCTTCATCGGCCTGCTGCCCTCGGCGGACGAGCAGGACCTGATCAAGCGGGTCGTGGCCGTCGGCGGCGACACGGTCAAGTGCTGCGACGGCAGGGGCCGGGTCAGCGTCAACGGGGCGCCACTCGATGAGCCGTACGTGAAGGCCGGCAATGTCCCCTCCGAGATCGGCTTCGAGGTGCGGGTGCCGGTGGGACGGCTCTTCGTACTGGGTGACCACCGGGCGAATTCGGCCGATTCCCGCTACCACCTCGACGAGGCGTTCCAGGGCACGATCGACGAGAAGGACGTCGTGGGGGAAGCCGTGGTGATCGCCTGGCCCTTCGGCCACTGGCACCGGCTAGAGCAGCCCGCGACCTTCCTCATGGTTCCCGACGAGGCGCGCGGCGAGCGGCGCGGCCGCGGTCGGCGCCGCGGGGGCGCGCCGTTCGCATAGTGTGTCCTGGGTCTCCCGCGCCTTAGGGAACTCCCGCTCGTTAGGGGAGGGGAGGGCCCGTGCCCGTTCGGCGCGGGCGGCGATCGCGAGTGAGGAGTGGATGTGGGGGATGTGGCGGTAGGCGCACGATCCGGACGCGACGAGGGCGAGGAGCGGCCGGACGGTGCCGTCGAGCGCGAGACCGAGGGCGAGGGTGCCGCGGCGCGTCCGCACCGCTCGTTCTGGAAGGAGCTGCCGCTCCTCATCGGTATCGCCCTGCTGCTGGCCCTGCTGATCAAGACCTTCCTGGTGCAGGCGTTCTCGATCCCGTCCGACTCGATGCAGAACACCCTGCAGCGTGGCGACCGCGTGCTGGTGGACAAGCTGACCCCGTGGTTCGGCTCGGAGCCCGAGCGCGGTGAGGTCGTGGTCTTCCACGACCCCGCGGGCTGGCTGGACGGCGAGCCGACGCCGGAGCCGAATCTCGCGCAGAAGGCCCTCAGCTGGATCGGCCTGATGCCGTCCGCCGAGGAGAAGGACCTGATCAAGCGGACCATCGCGATCGGCGGGGACACGGTCGAGTGCAAGAAGGGCGGACCGGTCGTCGTCAACGGCAAGGCGCTGGACGAGCCGTATGTCTACCCCGGGAACAGCGCCTGCGACGACGCCCCCTTCGGCCCGATCAAGGTGCCCCAGGGCAAGATCTGGGTGATGGGCGACCACCGGCAGAACTCGCAGGACTCCCGCTATCACATGCAGGACTCCACCCTGGGCTTCGTGCCGGTCGACAAGGTCGTCGGGCGGGCCGTGGTGGTCGCCTGGCCCGTCACCCGCTGGTCCACGCTGCCCGTCCCGGACACCTTCGACCAGCCGGGCATCGGCAACCAGGCCGCGGCGACCGCGCTCGGTCTCGGAGCCGCCGGGCTGGCGCCGGCCGGGCTCGCTCCGGCCGCGCTGGGGTCCGTGGGCGCGGTGCCGCTCGTCCTGTGGCGCCGGCGCAGGCTGACCCGCGGGAGTACCGCCGGGTAGGGTGCCGCCCAGGTCGACGATCTCCGGAGTGCTGGGGGCGCTGCACATGGGCGGAATACAAGCAGGCGGTAGGAGTACGAAGCGTGGTGGCGAGGATGGCCGCGGCGGTCTCGGCAATGTGCTGTCGGGACTGGCCGTGGCCATCGGCTTTGCGCTCTTCGTCGGTGGCTTCGTGTGGGGGGCGGTGCTCTACCAGCCCTACACGGTGCCGACCGACTCGATGGAGCCCACGGTCCGGCCCGGGGACCGGGTGCTGGCGCAGCGCATCGACGGCGGTGACGTGCGCCGCGGGGACGTGGTCGTCTTTACTGATTCCATGTGGAGCGACGCGCCCATGGTCAAGCGGGTCGTCGGGATCGGCGGCGACACCGTCGCCTGCTGCGGCGCCGGCGGCCGCCTGACGGTGAACGGCAGGGAACTGGACGAGCCGTATCTCGACGGGACCGGCACGGCGGCCGGAGCGGCCTCCCTGACCCCCTTCGAGGTGGCCGTCCCCGAGGGCAAGCTCTTCCTGCTGGGCGACAGCCGCGCCGCATCCCTGGACTCCCGGGCGCATCTCCAGGAGGCCGGGCAGGGAACCGTGGACCGCTCCGCCGTCCGGGCCCGGGTGGACGCCGTGGCGTGGCCTTCGATGGCCATGCTGGAGCGGCCGCACACCTACGCCGCCCTGCCGGGAGGGGTCTCCATGCCCGGCCCGCTGCGGCTCCAGGTGGGAGCGGTGGCGGTCGGGGCCGCCCTGGTGGTGCTGGGAGCCGCGTACGGGCCGCTCGTACGGCTTCTGGGGCGCGGACGGCGCGGGGAGCGCGGCGGTGGCCGCTGACCCGGCCGCTGACCCGGCCGCGGCGGCGGCCGCGGCCGGCGGCGCCGGGCCCGTCCGGCAGGTGTCGCGGGTGATCCTGCTGGACCCCGCGGACCGGATCCTGCTGCTGCACGGCTTCGAGCCGGCGGATCCGGCGGACGCCTGGTGGTTCACCCCGGGCGGCGGCCTGGAGGGCGCCGAGAGCCGGGAGCAGGCCGCGCTGCGCGAACTGGCGGAGGAGACGGGGATCACAGAGGTCGAGCTGGGGCCGGTGCTGTGGCACCGGTACTGCTCGTTCCCCTTCGACGGGCGGCGCTGGGAGCAGGACGAGTGGTACTTCCTGGCCCGTACCGCCCAGACGGAGACCCGGATGGGGGGCTTCACGGAGCTGGAGCGGCGCAGCGTCACCGGAGCCAGGTGGTGGACCTCCGAAGAACTGCTCGCGGCCCGTGAGACGGTGTACCCGACCAGACTCGCCGAGCTGCTGAGGACGCTGCTCGACGACGGTCCTCCGGGCGCGCCGGTGGTCCTGGCCCCGGAAATCGTCTAGGGGTGCGGGGGCCTGGCGCACAATGGGGGGACGCACGGCTGAAGGGGAACATGCCATGAGTGCCGAGGACCTCGAAAAGTACGAGACCGAGATGGAGCTGAAGCTCTATCGGGAGTACCGCGACGTCGTCGGGCTGTTCAAGTATGTGATCGAGACCGAACGCCGTTTCTACCTCACCAACGACTACGAGATGCAGGTGCACTCCGTCCAGGGGGAGGTCTTCTTCGAGGTCTCGATGGCCGACGCGTGGGTCTGGGACATGTACCGGCCGGCTCGCTTCGTGAAGCAGGTACGGGTGCTGACGTTCAAGGACGTGAACATCGAGGAGCTCAACAAGAGCGATCTCGAACTGCCGGGGAGCTGAGCCGCCCGTCCCCTGTGTGGGTGACTGGGTTATCCACAACGCCCCGGTTGTCCACCAAGATCCACCAGGTGGGCGGCCGCGCGGGATCGTCGGTACCGGAGGTGGTGCCGGATGAACGCGAAGGGCGTGGCACAGCAGGCGTTGGGGCGGTACGGCGAGGAGCTCGCGGCGCGGCGGCTGACCGAGGCCGGGATGACCGTGATCGCGCGGAACTGGCGGTGCCGGGGCGGGGAGATCGACATCGTCGCGCGGGACGGGACCGCCCTGGTGGTGTGCGAGGTCAAGACCCGCCGCGTGGGGGATTTCGAACACCCCATGGCCGCCGTCCGGCCCGGCAAGGCGGAGCGGCTGCGCAGACTCGCCGGGCGCTGGCTCGCCGATCACGGCGGGCCACCTCCGGGCGGGGTGCGCATCGACCTCGTCGGCGTCCTGCTGCCCCGGCGCGGCGCACCCGTGGTGGACCACGTCCGGGGGGTGGCCTGATGGGGTTCGCCCGGGCCTGTTCCGTGGCCCTGGTGGGCGTCGACGGCGTGGTGGTGGAGGTCCAGGCCGACCTGGAGCCCGGGGTCGCGGCCTTCACCCTGGTCGGGCTGCCGGACAAGACGCTGGTCGAGAGCCGGGACCGGGTGCGCGCGGCCCTCGTGAACTCGGGGGCGCCCTGGCCGCAGAAGAAGCTCACGGTCGGGCTCAGCCCCGCCTCCGTGCCCAAATCGGGCGCCGGTTTCGATCTGGCCGTGGCCGCGGCGGTCCTGGGCGCCGCCGAAGTGGTCGACGCGGGTGCGATCGCCGACCTCGTACTCATCGGCGAGCTGGGTCTGGACGGCCGGGTGCGTCCCGTCCGCGGGATCCTGCCGGCCGTCCTCGCCGCGGCGGAGGCCGGATACCGGCAGGTGGTGGTTCCCCAGCAGTGCGCCGCCGAGGCCGCGCTCGTGCCGGACGTCTCGGTGCTCGGCGTGCGCAGCCTGCGCCAGCTGATCGCCGTACTGACCGGCGGCGTGGTCCCCGAGGAGCCTGCCGACCCGCCGGGACGGCCCGACCCGATGCTGGCCGGGCTGGTCCTGCCGGGGGCGGGACTGGGCACGGGGATCTCGCCGGGCCGGTCCGGGCGGGGCGACGGCGCCGACTTCCCCGACCTCGCCGACGTCGCCGGGCAGCACGTGGCACGCCGGGCCCTGGAGGTGGCGGCAGCCGGGGGCCACCACCTCTTCCTCAGCGGGCCCCCCGGCGCGGGCAAGACGATGCTGGCCGAGCGGCTGCCCTGGATCCTGCCGCCGCTCACCCGTCAGGAGTCCGTGGAGGTCACAGCCGTCCACTCCGTCGCGGGAATCCTCCCGCCCGGCGAACCACTCGTCACCAGAGCGCCCTACTGCGCCCCGCACCACTCGGCGACCATGCAGTCCCTGGTGGGCGGCGGGAACGGCGTCCCCAGGCCGGGGGCCGTCTCCCTGGCCCACCGGGGCGTCCTCTTCCTGGACGAGGCGGCGGAGTTCCACGGCCGGGCACTGGACGCCTTGCGCCAGCCCCTCGAATCGGGGCACGTGGTCATCGCCCGCGCCGCCGGGGTGGTGCGGCTGCCCGCCAGGTTCCTGATGGTGCTCGCGGCGAATCCGTGCCCGTGCGGGCGCCACACCGTGCAGGGTGCCGGCTGCGAGTGCCCGGCGTCCGTGATCCGGCGTTACCAGGCGCGGCTGTCGGGGCCGTTGCTCGACCGGGTGGACCTGCGGGTAGGGGTGGAGCCGGTCACCCGTTCCGATCTGCTGGGGAGGGGAGGCCGGGGGGAATCCACCGCCGTCGTCGCCGACCGGGTGCGGGAAGGCAGGGACCGCGCCGCGGCCCGGCTGGCCGGCACCCCGTGGCGGCTCAACTCCGAGGTGCCCGGGCAGGAGCTGCGCACCCGCTGGCAGGCCGCCCCGGGCGCGTTGGCCCAGGCCGAGCGGGACTTGGAGCGGGGCCTGCTGACCGCGCGGGGGCTGGACCGGGTGCTCAGGATCGCCTGGACCGTGGCCGACCTGCGGGGCCGGGACCGCCCGGAGGCACTGGACGTGGCCGTCGCGCTGGAACTGCGTACGGGGATCGCCCGGGGCGCGACGATGCCGGAAGGGACCCGGCCATGACCAGCGCCGAGGAGCCGGAGCTGCTGGCGCGGGCCGCGCTGACCCGCGTGCTCGAACCGGGGGACGAGCACGGGGGGCGCTGGCTGCGCGAGTTCGGCGCCGTGGAGCTGATACGGCTGCTGACCCGCCCCGAGGCGGGACCGGGCGGGCCGGCCGGGGTGCGCCCCGAACGCCTCGCCGGATACCGCAGGCGGGCGGCGCTGGCGGACCCCCGGCGCGACCTGGCGCTGGCCGCCGAGTCCGGAGGCCGGTTCGTCTGCCCCGGGTCGGCGCAGTGGCCGACCCAGCTCGACGACCTCGGCGACGCCCGCCCCGTCGGGCTGTGGGTCCGGGGCCGGCCGGACCTGCGGACCTGGGCGCTGCGCTCGGTGGCCGTGGTGGGGGCCCGCGCCTGCACCCCGTACGGGGCGCACATGGCCCAGACCCTGGGCGCGGGGCTCGCCGAGCGCGGGTGGGTCGTCGTCTCCGGGGCGGCGTACGGCATCGACGGCGCCGCCCACCGGGGCGCCCTCGCCTCGGGCGGGGCCACGGCGGCCGTGCTGGCCTGCGGGGTGGATGTCGCCTATCCCCGCGGGCATGCCGGACTCCTCGGCAGGATCGCGGGCCAGGGGCTCGTCGTGGGAGAACTGCCCCCCGGCAGCCACCCGACGCCCAGCCGGTTCGTCCTGCGCAACCGGGTCATCGCCGCCCTCACCCGCGGCACGGTCGTGGTGGAGGCGGCCCACCGCAGCGGTTCCCTGGTCACCGCCCGGCGGGCGCAGGAGCTCGGCCGGTTCACGATGGGCGTCCCCGGCCCGGCCACGAGCGGACTCTCCGCCGGGGTGCACGAGCTGCTGCGCGGCGAGGCCGTGCTCGTCGGCGACGCGGCGGAGGTGGCCGAACTGGTGGGCGGCATGGGGGAGCTGGCTCCCGAGCGGCGCGGCCCGGTGCTCGCCCGGGACCTGCTGGACCGCGACACCGCCCGCGTCCTGGAAGCCCTCCCGGCCGGACGCCCCGCGGACCTGGCGGAGGTGGCACTTGCCTGCGGCACCGGCACCGATGAAGTCATCGGCAGACTGTACGAACTTCACTCTCTGGGGTTCGTCGAACGGCAGGGCGACGGCTGGCAGTTGAGCAGACAAACAGCTGAAGGAGGCATATAAACCGGCACTGTCCGGCGAGGCGGTCATTGACCTGGGGAGTTCCGGTGAAAGAGTGAAACCGATGAGAGACGCGGTCTTCCCGGTGGCAGCGGCCGGGACCGTGCGCCGAGCGCCGGTCCCGGGCCGCCCGCGCGACTCGGGGCGCGCCTGCGCCCTCGCGCCATCCCGTACTCTTCGCGCACCGCGACACTTCCGTCACGCTACGCTCCCAAGGAATCCGGCTCCGGCAAAGGCGAAGCATGCCCCAGCACACCTCAGGGTCCGACCGCGCTGCGGTGCCCCCCGCTGCCCGCGGCGGCGTGCGCTCCACCGCGCCCTCGTCCCTGGAGGTGCTGTGGCGCTCGTACAAGGACTCGGGTGACGAGCGGCTGCGGGAGCAGCTGATCCTGCACTACTCGCCGCTGGTGAAGTACGTCGCCGGCCGGGTCAGCGTGGGCCTGCCGCCCAATGTGGAGCAGGCCGACTTCGTCTCCTCCGGGGTCTTCGGACTCATCGACGCCATCGAGAAGTTCGACATCGAACGGTCCATCAAGTTCGAGACGTACGCCATCACCCGGATCCGCGGCGCGATGATCGACGAACTGCGGGCGCTGGACTGGATCCCGCGCTCGGTCAGGCAGAAGGCGCGGGCCGTGGAGCGGGCCTATGCCACCTTGGAGGCACAGCTGCGGCGCACCCCCACGGAGAGCGAGGTCGCGGGCGAGATGGGGATCGCGGTGGAGGATCTCCACACGGTCTTCAGCCAGTTGTCGCTGGCCAATGTGGTCGCCTTGGAGGAGCTGCTGCACGCGGGCGGGGAGGGCGGTGACCGCCTCTCGCTCATGGACACCCTGGAGGACACCGCCGCGGACAACCCCGTGGAGGTGGCGGAGGACCGCGAGCTGCGGCGCCTGCTGGCACGGGCCATCAACACGCTCCCCGAGCGGGAGAAGACGGTGGTCACCCTCTATTACTACGAGGGCCTGACGCTGGCCGAGATCGGCAACGTACTGGGCGTCACCGAGAGCCGGGTGAGCCAGATCCACACCAAGTCGGTGCTGCAACTGCGGGCGAAGCTGGCGGATGTCGGCCGGTGACCTTGCGGCGCCTCCGTAGAGTGGAGGCGTGCCCAGGATTCGAGCGGCCTCCGTGGCCGAGCACCGGTCGATGCAGCGCGGCGCCCTCTTGGACGCCGCGCGTTCCCTGCTGTCCGAAGGCGGGACGGAGGCGCTGACCTTCCCCGCCCTCGCGGAACGGACCGGGCTCGCCCGGTCCTCCGTGTACGAGTACTTCCGGTCCCGCGCGGCCGTGGTCGAAGAGCTGTGCGCAGTGGACTTCCCCGTATGGGCCGCCGAGATCGAGGCGGCGATGGAGCAGGCGCAGTCGCCCGAGGCGAAGATCGAGGCGTACGTACGGAGCCAGCTCGGGCTGGTGGGGGACCGGCGGCACCGGGCGGTGGTGGCGATCTCGGCCAGTGAGCTGGACGCCGGGGCGCGGGAGAAGATCCGCGCGGCCCACGGTGGACTGGTGGCGATGATCGTCGAGGCGTTGAGCGCTCTGGGGCAGGCGGAGCCGAGGCTGGCCGCGATGCTGCTCCAGGGGGTGGTGGACGCCGCGGTCCGGCGCATCGAGCTGGGCGCGGCCGAGGATCCCGCCGTGGTGACCGAGGCGGCCGTCGCGATGGCCCTGCGGGGCGTCCGGGGCTAGGGCGTCTCTTTCGGATCTTGCCGGGCCCGCGCTGCCCGGCACCGCACCTCCCTGCGTTGTCGGGGCTTCCAGGTACGCCAGTACGAGGCGCTCCTCCGCCTTGCGATGCACGGCACCGGATAACGCGGGCCCGGCCGACAAGATCCGAAGGACACGCCCTCTAGGGCGTCTCCGTCCCCAGGGCCCCCGTCGAGGTGTCCCCCGGCGGTGCGGCGGAGGGGTCGGGGAGGAGGCGGGGAGTGGGCCGGGGGAGGAGGGTGAGCGGATTGAGGTACACCTCGCCCGCCAGGAGGCCCCAGTGCAGACACGGGGCCGGGCAGTGCGAGCCCTCGGTGAGGACGGCCACCGGCTGGCCCGCCGTGACGTGCTCGCCCTCCGCGACCAGCGGGCGCACCGGCTCGTAGGTGGTGCGCAGGCCGTTCGCCAGCATGAGTGAAAGGACCCCGCGGCCGGCGACCGGGCCCGCGAAGTGCACCCGGCCGTCGGCGACCGCGCGCACCCGCGCGCCCACCGGCGCGGACAGGTCCACGCCGCGGTGCCCGGCCGCGTAGGGAGTCGGCGGCGGCTCCCACCAGCGGGCCACCGAAAGCGGCGCTGGCAGCGGGCGGACTCCCGGGACGGCCGCCTGGGCCAGCAGCAGGAGGAGACTGAGCAGCAGTGTCGTCATGGCCGCAGCGTCCCGCGTACGGGGCAGCCGCCGCCCGGGCCTGTGGACAGCCACGGCACTGTGGACAACGGCGTCACCCGCATACCGCCGGGTCCCGTACACTTCTTGTGGCGATCCGGGTCACCGGGTCGACTTCGCACGCCCCAGCATCAGCCGGAAACGGCCAGGTGAAAGCGTCTCTCGGTCCTCTTCAGGGGGCAGGGCGCGTCGGGGCGTCAGGAACCAAACCGAGAAACCAAGGAGATGGCCATGGCCGTCGTCACGATGCGGGAGCTGCTGGAAAGCGGCGTCCACTTCGGTCACCAGACCCGTCGCTGGAACCCGAAGATGAAGCGCTTCATCTTCACCGAGCGCAACGGCATCTACATCATCGACCTGCTCCAGTCGCTGTCGTACATCGACCGCGCCTACGAGTTCGTCAAGGAGACCGTCGCCCACGGCGGTTCCATCATGTTCGTCGGTACCAAGAAGCAGGCCCAGGAGGCCATCGCCGAGCAGGCGACGCGCGTTGGTATGCCGTACGTCAACCAGCGCTGGCTGGGTGGCATGCTCACCAACTTCTCCACCGTCTACAAGCGCCTTCAGCGTCTGAAGGAGCTTGAGGCGATCGACTTCGACGACGTCGCCGCGTCGGGTCTCACCAAGAAGGAGCTCCTGGTCCTCTCCCGCGAGAAGATCAAGCTGGAGAAGACCCTCGGTGGTATCCGCGAGATGTCGAAGGTCCCCAGCGCCGTCTGGATCGTCGACACCAAGAAGGAGCACATCGCCGTCGGTGAGGCGCGCAAGCTCCACATCCCGGTCGTCGCGATCCTCGACACCAACTGCGACCCCGACGAGGTCGACTACAAGATCCCGGGCAACGACGACGCGATCCGCTCCGTCACCCTGCTCACCCGCGTGATCGCCGACGCCGTCGCCGAGGGCCTCATCGCCCGCTCCGGCGCCGCGACCGGCGACTCGAAGCCGGGCGAGAAGGCCGCCGCCGAGCCGCTCGCCGAGTGGGAGCGCGACCTGCTTGAGGGCGAGAAGAAGGCCGACGACGTCGAGGCCGCTCCGGCCGAGGCCGCCGTCGAGGCCCCCGCCGCCGAGGCTGCCGAGGCTCCGGCCGCGGCCGACGTCGAGGCCCCGGCCGCCGACGCCGACGCCGAGCAGGCCTGACCCACTGAGAGCGCCCGGCGTTTCACGCGCCGGGCACTCGCAGCACGGACGATGACGGCGGGGGAGCCGCGCCTTGAGCGCGGCGCCTCCGCCGTTCACCCGTAGATCTACGACTTCGAGAGAGAATCACAGACTCATGGCGAACTACACCGCCGCTGACGTCAAGAAGCTCCGCGAGCTCACCGGCGCCGGCATGATGGACTGCAAGAACGCTCTGGTCGACTCCGACGGCGACGTCGACAAGGCCATGGAAGCGCTCCGTATCAAGGGCCAGAAGGGCGTCGCCAAGCGCGAGGGCCGTTCTGCCGAGAACGGTGCCGTCGTCTCCCTCATCTCCGACGACCACACCTCCGGTGTGCTCGTGGAGCTGAAGTGCGAGACGGACTTCGTCGCCAAGGGCGAGAAGTTCCTGGCCGTCGCCAACCAGCTGGCCGCCCACGTGGCCGCCACCTCCCCGGCCGACATCGAGGCGCTGCTCGCGTCCGAGATCGAGCCCGGCAAGACCGTCCAGGCGTTCGTGGACGAGGCCAACGCCAACCTCGGCGAGAAGATCGTCCTGGACCGCTTCGCGCAGTTCACCGGCGGTTACGTGGCGTCGTACATGCACCGTACGATGCCCGACCTCCCGTACCAGATCGGTGTCCTCGTCGAGCTCGACAAGGAGAACGCCGAGATCGCCCGCGGCGTCGCGCAGCACATCGCCGCGTTCGCCCCGCAGTGGCTCTCCAAGGAAGACGTTCCGGCCGAGAAGGTCGAGTCCGAGCGTCGCATCGCCGAAGAGGTCACCCGCGCGGAGGGCAAGCCCGAGGCCGCCCTGCCGAAGATCGTCGAGGGTCGCATCAACGGCTTCTTCAAGGACGCCACGCTGCTGGGCCAGCCGTACGCGCTGGACAACAAGAAGTCCGTCCAGAAGGTTCTGGACGAGGCCGGTGTCACCCTGAAGCGCTTCAGCCGCATCAAGGTCGGCATCTGAGTCCGTCCGTACGCGACGGACACCGGACCCCGGTAGGGTCTGAAGCAGTCGTCCGCGCTCGCGCAGGACGACCGCAGATCTGACGAGGAGGCCATTGCCGTAGAGGGAACCGCGAGGACCCACCGGCAATGGCCTTCTTCGTATGTGCACGAGGAGATCTCCATGAATCAGGGCGTGGACCACCACACCGCAATCGACGACAAGAGCGACCAGGACAAGAAGGGCCGCCGCTTCATGCTGAAGCTGTCGGGTGAGGCCTTCTCCGGTGGCGGAGGACTGGGCGTCGACCCCGACGTCGTCCACGCCATCGCGCGCGAGATCGCCGCGGTCGTCCGCGACGGCGCGGAGATCGCCATCGTCATCGGCGGCGGCAACTTCTTCCGCGGCGCCGAACTCCAGCAGCGCGGCATGGACCGGGCCCGGTCCGACTACATGGGCATGCTCGGCACCGTCATGAACTGCCTGGCGCTCCAGGACTTCCTGGAGAAGGAGGGCATCGACTCCCGCGTGCAGACGGCCATCACCATGGGCCAGGTCGCGGAGCCGTACATCCCGCTGCGCGCCGTGCGGCACCTGGAGAAGGGCCGCGTCGTCATCTTCGGCGCCGGCATGGGAATGCCGTACTTCTCCACCGACACCACGGCGGCCCAGCGCGCCCTGGAAATCGACGCCGAGGCCCTGCTCATGGGCAAGAACGGTGTCGACGGCGTCTACGACTCCGACCCGAAGAAGAACCCGGACGCGGTGAAGTTCGACGCACTGGAGTACGGCGAGGTCCTCTCCCGCGACCTCAAGGTCGCCGACGCCACCGCCATCACGCTGTGCCGTGACAACAAGCTGCCGATCCTCGTCTTCGAGCTCCTCGCCGAGGGCAATATCGCCCGCGCCGTCAAGGGTGAGAAGATCGGCACGCTCGTCAGCGACCAGGGGACCCGGGTCTGAGCAGTCCGCCGCGGGCCGCGCTCCACCCGGCCCGTACCGCCCGCCTGAACCATCCATTCAAGACATGCAGGAGCACGTGGTGACCGAAGAGATCCTCCTCGAAGCCGAGGAGAAGATGGAAAAGGCCGTCGTCGTCGCCAAGGAAGACTTCGCCGCGATCCGCACCGGCCGTGCGCACCCGGCGATGTTCAACAAGATCGTGGCCGACTACTACGGCGCCATCACGCCCATCAACCAGCTCGCCTCCTTCTCGGTGCCCGAGCCGCGCATGGCGATCGTGACGCCGTTCGACAAGAGCGCCCTGCGCAACATCGAGCAGGCCATCCGCGACTCCGACCTCGGCGTCAACCCGAGCAACGACGGCAGCATCATCCGGGTGACCTTCCCCGAGCTGACGCAGGACCGCCGCAAGGAGTACATCAAGGTCGCCCGTACGAAGGCCGAGGACTCCAAGGTCTCGATCCGCGCCATCCGCCGCAAGGCGAAGGACGCCCTCGACAAGCTCGTGAAGGACAAGGAGTCGGGCGAGGACGAGGTGCGCCGCGCGGAGAAGGAGCTCGACGACACCACCGCGAAGTACGTCGCGCAGGTGGACGAGCTGCTCAAGCACAAGGAAGCCGAGCTCCTCGAAGTCTGATGAACGACTCTCCCTGGGCCACGGAGCCGGTTCCGGCGGGTCCCGCATACGATGCGCTGGTGGGCCCGCACACTCGGCCCATGCCCATCGTGCCCGATGCCGCCGGCCGTGCCTTCGACGACCGGGAAGCACGCGATCGGGGGGCCGCCGCTCACGGCGGCCCCCCGTTCCGCGCCGAGACGCCGCTGCAGGAGCCCATGCCCAGCCCCCCGCCTCCGCAGGCCCCGCAGGCCGCCTCGCCCCCGCCGCCGAAGAAGCGCGCCGGGCGGGACCTGCGCGCCGCCATAGGGGTCGGCCTCGGCCTCGGCGCGGTCGTCTTCGCCTCGCTCTTCATCGTCAAGGCGGTCTTCGTCGGCGTCATCGTCGTCGCGGTCGTCGTGGGCCTGTGGGAGCTCACCTCCCGGCTCCAGGAGAAGAAGGGCATCAAGGCGCCCCTGGTGCCGCTGGCGCTCGGCGGAGCGGCCATGGTCATCGCCGGATACGTCCGGGGGGCCGAGGGGGCCTGGGTCGCCATGGCCCTGACCGCCCTGGCCGTCCTGGTCTGGCGGATGACCGAACCGCCCGAGGAGTACCTCAAGGACGTCACCGCAGGCGTCTTCGCGGCGTTCTACGTGCCCTTCCTCGCCACCTTCGTCGCGATGCTGCTCACCGCCGACGACGGGGCGCAGCGCGTGGTCACCTTCCTGGTCCTCACCGTCGTCAGCGACACCGGGGCGTACGCGGTCGGCTGGCGCTTCGGCAAGCACAAGCTCGCGCCGCGCATCAGCCCCGGCAAGACCCGCGAGGGGCTCCTGGGCGCGGTGGCCTTCGCGATGGCGGCCGGCGCGCTGTGCATGGAGTTCCTGATCGACGGCGGCCACTGGTGGCAGGGCCTGCTGCTGGGTCTGGCCGTCGCGGTCAGCGCCACGCTGGGCGACCTCGGCGAGTCCATGATCAAGCGGGACCTGGGCATCAAGGACATGGGCACCCTGCTGCCCGGCCACGGCGGCATCATGGACCGGCTCGACTCGCTGCTCCCGACGGCTCCCGTGGTGTGGCTGCTGCTCGCGGCATTCGTCGGCACGGTCTGACCGGCAGGGTCTGATCGGCCACGGTGTGACCGGCACAGCGGGGTGGGCACGGTGTGACCGGCACAGCGGGGTCGGCACGGTCTGATTCCGCTGCCGTGGGCACGGGCCGATGTGCCCGGGTTATCCTGGAAGGCGCGCCACTCACGAGCGGCGCGCCTTTTCCTGCCCCCGACCGCGGGGGTCACCCTGTGAGGTCGCCTGGCTCCGGTCGAGCCATTGCCGTCACTCCGCTGCCGCGGAGGTCGCCGGGCCTCGTTCCACTGAGGAGTAGCCGCTCATGGCCCCCCGTCCCGGAGAACTCACTTTCGTCGCTCCCCGCGGAGCGAAACTGCCGCCCCGGCACCTCGCCGACCTGACCCCCGAAGAGCGCCGCGAGGCGGTCGCCGCGATAGGTGAGAAGCCCTTCCGGGCCAAGCAGCTCTCGCAGCACTACTTCGCCCGGTACGCGCACGACCCGGCCGAGTGGACGGACATCCCCGCGGGCTCCCGCGCGAAGCTCCAGCAGGAGCTCCTGCCAGACCTGATGAATGTCATCCGGCACATCTCGTGCGACGAGGACACCACCCGCAAGACCCTGTGGAAGCTGCACGACGGCACGCTCGTCGAGTCCGTGCTGATGCGCTACCCCGACCGGGTCACCATGTGCATCTCCTCGCAGGCCGGCTGCGGTATGAACTGCCCCTTCTGCGCCACCGGCCAGGCGGGTCTGGACCGCAACCTCTCCACCGCCGAGATCGTGCACCAGATCGTGGACGGCATGCGCGCCCTGCGCGACGGCGAGGTCCCCGGCGGCCCGGCCCGGCTGTCGAACATCGTCTTCATGGGCATGGGGGAGCCGCTCGCCAACTACAAGCGCGTCATCGGCGCCATCCGCCGCCTGACCGACCCGGAGCCCGACGGCCTCGGCCTGTCGCAGCGCGGCATCACCGTCTCCACCGTCGGGCTGGTCCCGGCCATGCTGCGCTTCGCCGACGAGGGCTTCAAGTGCCGTCTCGCCGTCTCGCTGCACGCGCCGGACGACGGGCTGCGCGACACGCTCGTACCGGTGAACACGCGGTGGAACGTCCGCGAGGTGCTGGACGCGGCCTGGGAGTACGCCGAGAAGTCCGGCCGCCGGATCTCCATCGAGTACGCCCTGATCCGCGACATCAACGACCAGGCCTGGCGCGGCGACCTCCTCGGCCGGCTGCTCAAGGGCAAGCGCGTACACGTCAACCTGATCCCGCTGAACCCGACGCCGGGCTCCAAGTGGACCGCCTCGCGTCCCGAGGACGAGAAGGCCTTCGTGGAGGCCATCGCCCGGCACGGCGTACCCGTGACCGTACGGGACACCCGCGGCCAGGAGATCGACGGCGCCTGCGGCCAGCTGGCCGCGTCGGAGCGCTGAACGGCCTCGACCGCTCGTATTCGGCCACGGGGTACCCTGTGGCCGAACCAATTTCATATTCCGACAGGGGAGCGCCACAGCGCTGAGAGTGCGGTATCCGTCATCCGCAGACCCTCTGAACCTCGCCCCGGTCATTCGGGGTAGGAAGTTCGGTCACCACTCAAGCTGTTGCGCCCTGCCCGGCGTCCGCTCGCAAGAGCGCCGGGCGGGGCCGCGTCTTCTCCTGGTCATCCCAGGAGGAATTCACCAGTGAGCACCACCAAGAAGATCGCGGGCGCGGCGCTCGCGGCCGCACTGGGTGTCACCACCCTCAGTGCCTGCGGCGACGCCGCCGAGGACAAGCCCGGCGGCGCCGGCGATGCCCCGAAGTCCAAGACCGTCACCCTCGTCTCCCACGATTCCTTCAACGTGACCGACACGGTCCTGAAGGACTTCGAGCAGCAGAGCGGCTACACGGTCAAGGTGCTGAAGTCCGGAGACGCGGGCGCCGCGCTGAACCAGGAGATCCTCACCAAGGGCTCCCCGCGCGGCGATGTCTTCTTCGGCGTCGACAACACGCTCCTGTCGCGCGCACTCGACAACGGCATCTTCACCGCCTACGAGGCCAAGGGCCTGGGCGAGGTGAAGCCGGAGTTCCAGCTCGACAAGGAGCACCGGGTCACGCCGGTCGACTCCGGTGACATCTGCGTCAACTACGACAAGCAGTACTTCGCCGACAAGAAGCTCGCCCCGCCGCAGACGCTGGACGACCTGATCAAGCCGGAGTACAAGGACCTGCTGGTCACCGAGAACGCCGCGACCTCCTCGCCCGGCCTCGGCTTCCTCCTCGCCTCCGTCGGCAAGTACGGCGAAGAGGGCTGGAAGGACTACTGGAGCAAGCTCAAGGCCAACGGCGTCGAGGTCGTCGACGGCTGGGAGCAGGCCTACAACGAGCGCTTCTCCGGCTCCGCGGGCGGCAAGAAGGCCAAGGGCGACCGGCCGCTGGTCGTCTCCTACGCCTCCAGCCCGCCGGTCGAGGTGCTGTACTCCGAGCCGCAGCCGGCCGAGGCACCCACGGGCGTCGCCACCGGCACCTGCTTGCGCCAGATCGAGTTCGCGGGTCTGCTGAAGGGGGCGAAGAACGAGGAGGGCGGCAAGGCGCTGCTCGACTTCCTGGTGAGCAAGAAGTTCCAGGAGGACATGCCGCTCCAGATGTTCGTGAACCCGGTCGTGAAGGACGCGAAGCTGCCGGAGCTGTTCACGAAGCACGGTGTGGTGGTCGAGAAGCCGGAGCACGTGGCTCCGCAGACCATCGCCCAGAACCGTGAGCAGTGGGTCAAGGCATGGTCCTCGATCGTCGTGAAGTAGGCGTCACGAAGGAGTCGGGTGCGGCGCCGGGGGGCGCCGCACCGGCTGCCGGCGGTCGCCCCGCGCCCGGCGCCGGCGTTCGTCCCGCACGGGACGCCGGCCGTCGTCGGGCGGCCGCGGTGCGGCTCGCCCTGATGGCCGTGCCCCTCGCCTTCTTCGGGCTGTTCTTCGCCTATCCCGTCACCGCGATCGTAGGGCGCGGGCTCAGGACTGGTGACGGCTGGCAGCTCGGCCGGATCGCTGAGGTGCTGACCCGGTCGGACATCGCGGGCGTGCTCTGGTTCACCACCTGGCAGGCGCTGGCGTCCACCGCCCTCACCCTGCTGATCGCACTGCCCGGCGCGTACGTCTTCGCGCGCTTCGAGTTCCCCGGCAAGCAGCTGCTGCGGGCGGTGGTCACGGTTCCGTTCGTGCTCCCGACCGTGGTCGTCGGGACGGCCTTCCTCGCGCTGGTCGGGCGGGGCGGGCTGCTGGACGAGGTGTGGGGCGTCCGCCTGGACACCACCGTGTGGGCCATCCTGCTCGCCCACGTCTTCTTCAACTACGCGGTCGTCGTACGGACGGTCGGCGGGCTGTGGGCGCAGCTCGACCCGCGCCAGGAGGAGGCCGCCCGGGTGCTCGGCGCCGGACGCTTCGCCGCCTGGCGGCGGGTGACGCTGCCCGCGCTGGCCCCGGCGGTGGCCGCCGCGGCGCTGATGGTGTTCCTGTTCACCTTCAGCTCCTTCGGCGTCGTGCTCATCCTGGGCGGCCCGGCCTACTCCACCCTGGAGGTGGAGGTCTACCGGCAGACCGCGCAGCTCCTGGACCTGCCGACGGCCGCCGTGCTCACGATGGTGCAGTTCGCGGCCATCGGCGCCATCCTCGCCGTGCACGCCTGGACCCTCCGCAAGCGCGAGACCGCGCTGCGGCTGGTGGATCCGGGCCGTACGACGCACCGGCCGGCCGGCTGGGCGCAGCGCGCCCTCCTCGGCGGGGTGCTGCTGACGGTGGCGCTGCTGATCGTGCTGCCGCTGGGTGTGCTGGTGGAGCGGTCGTTCGACGCCCCCGGCGGCTACGGCCTGGGCTTCTACCGGGCGCTGCGGCAGGTCGCCGCCGGCGGCGGAACGTTCCTGGTACCGCCGCTGGAGGCCATCTGGAACTCCCTGCGGTACGCGCTCGCCGCCACCGCCATCGCCCTCCTGATCGGCGGGCTCGCCGCCGCGGCCCTGACCCGGCGCGGCGGGCGCTTCGCCCGCGGCTTCGACGCCCTGCTGATGCTGCCGCTCGGGGTGTCCGCCGTGACGGTGGGCTTCGGCTTCCTGATCACGCTGGACGAGCCGCCACTGGATCTGCGGACCTCGTGGATCCTGGTGCCGCTGGCGCAGGCGCTGGTGGGCGTGCCCTTCGTCGTACGGACCATGCTGCCCGTCCTGCGCGCCGTGGACGGCAGGCTGCGGGAGGCGGCCGCCGTGCTCGGCGCGTCGCCGCTGCGGGCGTGGCGGGAGGTGGACCTGCCGCTGGTCCGCCGGGCGCTGCTGATCGCGGCCGGTTTCGCCTTCGCCGTATCGCTGGGGGAGTTCGGCGCGACCGTGTTCATCGCGCGGCCGGAGGCGCCGACCCTCCCCGTGGCCGTGGCGCGGCTGCTGGGCCGGGCCGGCGAACTGAACTACGGGCAGGCGATGGCCCTGAGCACGATTCTGATGCTGGTGTGCGCGGTGTCCCTGCTGGTGCTGGAGCGACTGCGACCCGACAAGACCTCCGGAGAGTTCTGATGACACTGCTTCAGCTGGAAGGGGTGTCGGTCCGCTTCGGCGAGCGGGCGGTCGTGGACGCCGTGGACCTGGCGGTCGCCGAGCACGAGATCGTGTGCGTGCTGGGGCCGAGCGGGAGCGGGAAGTCCACGCTGCTGCGGGTCGTCGCCGGGCTCCAGCCGGTCTCCGGCGGGCGGGTCCTGCTGGGCGGGGCGGACCAGGCCGGGGTGCCCGTGCACCGGCGCGGGGTGGGCCTGATGTTCCAGGACCACCAGCTCTTCCCGCACCGGGACGTCGGCGGGAACGTCGCCTTCGGACTGCGGATGCGGGGCGGGAGCCGCCGGTCCCACCGCCGGTCGTACGAGGCGCAGGTCGCGCAACTGCTGGAGCTGGTCGGGCTCCCCGGGGCCGGGAGCCGGGCGGTGGCCTCCCTGTCGGGCGGCGAGCAGCAGCGGGTCGCCCTGGCCCGGGCGCTGGCGCCGTCGCCGCGGCTGCTGATGCTGGACGAACCGCTGGGACAGCTGGACCGGGGGCTGCGGGAGCGGCTCGTGATCGAGTTGCGCGGGCTGTTCTCGCGGCTGGGCACCACCGTGCTGGCCGTCACGCACGACCAGGGGGAGGCCTTCGCGCTGGCCGACCGGGTGGTGGTGATGCGGGAGGGGCGGATCGCGCAGGCGGGGACGCCGCTGGAGGTGTGGGAGCGGCCGGCGTCGGAGTTCGTGGCCCGGTTCCTTGGCTTCGACAACGTGGTTCCGGCGACGGTGTCGGGCGGCGCGGCCGCCACCGCGTGGGGGAAGGTGCCGGTGCCGGCGGGGTCGCCGGAGGGGGAGCGGCAGCTGCTGGTGCGGCCCGCGGGGGTACTGCTGGTCTCCGACGGGCTGCCCTGCGAGGTGCTGGCCCGCACCTTCCGGGGCACGCACGTGGCGCTGCGGCTGCGCCCCGAGGCGGGTCCGGAGCTGGAGGCCGAGTGCTGCCTGGCGGGGGCGCCGGGGCTGGGCGACCGGGTGACGGTGGCCTTCGCTCCGCACGAGGTCGTCGTGCTCTCACCGGCGTAGCGGCCGCGGCCTCTCGGAAGACGCGGGGCGCCGGGGCGCTGCCCCGCACCGCGCGTCGTTGAGGGCGGCCGGGCGGGGTGCGGTCCATGACGCTCGCCGGCCAAGCCGAAGCCCCGCCTCGGCGGTGGGGGCGAGGCCGGGTGCAACGGCCCCGCGGGGGGCGCGGCAGGATCCGGAAGACCGGTCTACTAGGGGACCGGGTCTACTAGGGGACCGGGGCCGGGGCCCGTTCCGGTGCGGTGGTTTCGGGTGCGTCGTGCTTGCCGTACCAGGCCACCGCCACCGCGCCGGCGACCGCCAGGACGAAGCCCAGGACCGCCAGCCATTCCAGGCCGGGGCGCGAGGCGTCGCCCAGCCACAGCACACCGATCGCCCCCGGCAGGACCGTCTCGCCGACGACCAGGGCGGCCGTCGCGCCGTTCACCGAGCCGATCTGGAGCGCGACCGTGTGCAGGTACATGCCGCCGAAGCCCGCCACCAGGATGGCGTAGAGGGCCGGGTCGGAGAGGAACGTGCCGAGGTCGAAGGGGTCGACGCCGTCCAGGATCCGGACGCCGACGCCCAGCGCGCCGAAGCCGAGGCCCGACAGCAGGCCCGCCAGGATTGCGGCGCGCCCGCCGAGGAGGCGTACGGCGACCGTGCCGCCCACCATCAGCAGCACGGTGATCCCCAGCAGCCACCAGTGCGTGGACATCGGGGCGTGGTGGCCGCCCTCGTGGCCCGCGGCCGTCGCCAGCAGCACCAGCGCCGTGCAGACGACGCCGATCGAGGTCCATTCCTTGCGGGTCAGCCGGATGCCCAGCAGCTTCACGCTCAGCACCGCGGTGATCACCAGGTTGGCGCTGATCACGGTCTGCGAGAGGAAGAGGGGCAGGAGCCGGGCGGCCAGGGCGCCGAGACCGAAGCCCACGAAGTCCAGGATCGTGCCGACGATGAACTCCCAGGTCATCGCCGCTTTCGCGGTGGACGACAGATTGGGGCCGCCGTGGGCGGTCACCCCGGCGGCGGCCGGGGACATCCGGGCCGCACGGCGCGAGCCCACGGCTTGCAGCACGGACCCCGTGCCGTAGCAGATGGACGCCGCGACAGCGGTCAGCAGGCCTATGAGCACCGAAGGCTCCGTTCACGTCTGGCAGGTTTTGCGTACCACTGCCAGACGTCCGAACGGGCCCGGAAGTTGCCTGCGGAACTCAACTCATTGACGCGAGGACGCCCGGGACCTCGTCCACCGAGTCCACGAGTGCGATCCGGGACTCCATCGCACGGCCGCGTGCCAGGGTCTGGAGCAGGGGCCACGCCGGGAGGTGCTCGGTCCAGTGGGTGCGGTCGACCAGGACCATCGGCGCCGGCTCGCCGCGCGATTCGTAGTAGTTCGGCGTGGCGTTGTCGAAGATCTCCTGGACCGTGCCCGCCGCGCCCGGCAGGAAGACCACGCCCGCGGTGCACCGCGCCAGCAGCCCGTCCTCACGGGTGGCGTTCGCGAAGTACTTCGCGATGTGCCCGGCGAACGCGTTGGGCGGCTCGTGGCCGTAGAACCAGGTCGGAATGCCCACCGAGTCGCCGCCGGCGGGCCAGCGCTCCCGTACGGCGAAGGCCGCCCGCGCCCAGTCGGACACCGACGGGACGAAGGACGGTGCCTTGGCCAGCAGATACAGGGCGTCGGGGAGTGCCGCGTCCGGGGCCTGGGCGAGGTAGGCGCCGAGGTTGGCCGCCTCCATCGCGCCGGGGCCGCCGCCGGTGGCCACCGTGAAACCGGACCGGGACAGTGCCCGGCCCAGCTCGGCTGCGCCGCGGTACTCCGTACCGCCGCGGGACATCGCGTGGCCGCCCATCACACCCACCACCCGGGCGTCGGCGAGGTGCTCGTCGAGGGCGTCGCCGATGGCGTCGTCGTGCAGGGCGCGGAGCATCGAGGAGAGGATGTCGCCGTCGGTCCCGGTCTCCTGGAGCCAGGCGTACGTCTGGGCGTCCGCGGTGGCCTCGTAGCCGTCGGGCAGCCCCCGGTACAGCTCCTCGGGCGTGTAGAGCAGGCCCCGGTACGGGTTGAACGGCAGGTCGGGCAGCGGCGGGAAGACCAGTGCGCCGTCCGCGCGGACCTTCGCCGCGGCGTCGGGCTCCATCGGGCAGCCCAGGAAAACGGCCGCCGAGGTGTCGGCGGCCAGCAGCGCGAAAGTCCGCTCCAGGAGGTTGACCGATTGGACGCGGTAACCGCTGAGCGAGCCGCGGGCCGCGACCTGGTCGAATTCGGCGAGCGTCTCGATCTCGATGTCTGCGTTGACCATTCGGCCCACCCTAAGGGCTGACCGCTCAGCGGGTCAGTGCCAGCGACGTCAGCTGCGCCACACCCCAGCTCAGCGGTAGGCACACGGCGGCAAGGGCGGTGGCGCGCAAACTCACCGCCGTACGCAGGACCTTGGCCGGAGCGCCGAGGTCGAGCAGGGTCTCGCGGGTGGCGCGGCGGGCCTGGCGTGCCTCCACCGCGGATGTGAGAAGGGTCGCGGCCGCGCAGGCCGCGACCAGCGCGGCCGCCATCGAGGTCAGCGGTCCCAGCGGAAGGAGGAATCCGCCGCGGTCGCGCAGGGCCAGCGCGGTGATGGCGCCCGCGCCGACGGCGCACAGCACGCCGAGCGGCGGGCCGAGCCGGGGGGCCTCCTCCTGCAGGGCCCGTCCGGCCAGCAGCCGCAGCGCGCCGGGGCGGACGGCCTGCACCAGCGTCCCGCAGGCGTAGGCCAGGCCCGGCCCGGCGAGGGCGAGCCCGATCGCGGTCAGTGACCAGCCGGCGAGCATCCCGGCACTGCCCCGGCCCGCGTAGACCTCGGCGGCGAGCCCGCACGCCGTGAGGGCGACGCCCCACGGCACACCGGCCTGCGGGGCGGGCGGCCGGGGCGGGCGGGGCCGCAGTGCGATCACCGTCGCCGCGCAGGAGGCCAGCGGCACCAGGAGGAGCAGGGTGAGGGCGCCGGCCACGGGCAGCGGCCGGCCGGCGTGGAGCAGCTCGGCGCCGGCTCCGTCCAAGGGCAGTCCGCTCAGGTCCCCGCGCAGGTGGAGGAAGGAGGCCAGGGCCAGGGCGCTGCCCAGGGCGCCGGCGATGGCGGTGGACAGCGCCGCGATGAGGCCGAGGCGTACGGGTCCCAGCCCGGCGGCGTCCAGGCCCTGGCGCGGCCGGGTCGCCGGGTCGGTCCTGGCCACGGCGACGGCGAACTGGACGGTGGCCGCCACGGGGATCAGGGTCCACAGCAGCCGCGGGAACGATCCGGCGGGCCGCACCATGGCCTCGGCGAGCACGTAGAGCAGCAGGAACCCGGTACCGGCCGAGGCGGCGGCCACCAGCAGCCGGCGCACCTGGACGAGCGGCCTGGCGCCTCTGGCTAGGCGGAGAGCGAGCACGCGGCTTGGTCCTCCGGGGTCTCGGCGGCCGGGGACACGGCCGGGGAGGCGGCGGCGGAGGGGCCCGCGGCTCCGGCGGGGCGGCCGTCGATCAGGGCGAACCTGCGGTCGGCGGCGGCCGCGCTCTCCTCGTCGGCGGTGGCCAGCAGCACGGTGATCTCGTGGGAGCGGGCCGCCGTGGTCAGGGTCCGCAGCAGCAGGGTCCGCTCGGCGCGGTGCAGCGGGGCCGTGGGTTCGTCGGCGAAGATCACCGCGGGCTCGTTGACCAGGGCCCGGGCCAGGGCGACCCGCTGCGACTCCGCCCGGGTGAGGGCGGAAGGGCGCTTGCGGGCGAAGCCGCCGATGTCGAGGCGGTCCAGCCACGCGCAGGCGGCGTGCTTGGCGCTGCGGTGCGAGGCTCCGGCGATCAGCAGCGGCAGGGCCGCGTTCTCCCAGACCTTGAGCTCGGGCAGCAGCTGGGGGTCCGGGCCGATCCACCCGAACCGGTCGCGGCGCAGCCGTTCACGGGCCAGGGCGCCCATGGTGTGCACGGGCACGCTGTTGAACCAGACCTCGCCCTGCTCGGGCGTGAACTGCCCGGACAGGCAGCGCAGCAGTGTGGTCTTGCCGCTGCCGCGCGGGCCGGTCAGGGCCAGGATCTCGCCCTGGCGGACTCCGACGGAGACGCCGATGAGGCCGGGGGAGCCCCCCCCAGACTTCGTCCGGGGGGACCCCCTGTGGGAGTAGTGCAGGGAGCGTGCCCAGAGCACATCGTTGTCCGGTGGGGCCACCATGGCGTACACCTCTTCGGTTCGACTGCGGATCGGGACTGGACCAGCCCGGCTCCCCCGTCCGGGGGAACGAAGGCGGAGGCCGATCGGTCACTGGGGCCGTAAAGAGATGTAAAGAGATGAACGTCTTGTCGGCCGACAGCACACGGCCCGGACCCTCGCGTTCTCACTCGAACGGAGGATCCGGGCCGTGTGGTGGAGCCGGTGGAGCATGGGTGGAGCCGGTGGAGCCGGTGGAGCGGGTGGAGCTGTGGGCGGGACCGGAAGCCTAGAGCTTGGTCCACGCCTCGGTGAGCACGGAGCGCAGGATGCCCTCGATCTCGTCGAAGGTGCCCTGGTCCGCGATCAGCGGCGGCGCGAGCTGGATGACCGGGTCACCGCGGTCGTCGGCCCGGCAGTACAGGCCGTTCTCGAAGAGCGCCTTGGAGAGGAAGCCGTAGAGCACGCGCTCCGTCTCCTCGTCCGTGAAGGACTCCTTGGTGACCTTGTCCTTGACGAGCTCGATGCCGTAGAAGTAGCCGTTGCCGCGGACGTCGCCGACGATCGGCAGGTCGTGCAGCTTCTCCAGCGTCGCGCGGAAGCCGTCCTCGTGGTCCAGCACGTGCTGGTTGAGGCCTTCCTTGTCGAAGATGTCGAGGTTGGCGAGGGCCACGGCGGAGGACACCGGGTGTCCGCCGAAGGTGTAGCCGTGCAGGAAGGTGTTGTCGCCCTTGTAGAACGGCTCCGCGAGGCGGTCGGAGATGATGCAGGCGCCGATCGGGGAGTAGCCCGAGGTCATGCCCTTGGCGCAGGTGATCATGTCCGGGACGTAGCCGAACTTGTCACAGGCGAACATCGTGCCGAGGCGGCCGAAGGCGCAGATCGTCTCGTCGGAGACCAGCAGCACGTCGTACTCGTCGCAGATCTCGCGGACCCGCTGGAAATACCCGGGCGGCGGCGGGAAGCAGCCGCCGGCGTTCTGCACCGGCTCCAGGAAGACGGCCGCGACGGTGTCGGCGCCCTCGAAGAGGATCTCCTGCTCGATCTGGTCGGCGCACCAGCGGCCGTAGGCCTCCGGGTCGTCGCCGTAGATCGGGGCGCGGTAGATGTTGGTGTTGACCACCTTGTGCGCGCCGGGGACCAGCGGTTCGAAGGGGGCCTTCAGGGCCGGCAGGCCCGTGATGGACAGGGCGCCCTGCGGGGTGCCGTGGTAGGCGACCGCACGCGAGATGACCTTGTACTTGGTGGGCTTGCCCTGGAGCTTGAAGTACTGCTTGGCGAGCTTCCAGGCGGTCTCGACGGCTTCGCCGCCACCGGTGGTGAAGAAGACCTTGTTCAGGTCGCCCGGGGCGTAGTCGGCGAGGCGCTCGGCGAGCTCCACGGCCTTGGGGTGCGCGTACGACCAGATCGGGAAGAAGGCGAGTTCCTGGGCCTGCTTGTAGGCGACCTCGGCCAGTTCCTTGCGGCCGTGACCGGCGTTGACCACGAACAGTCCGGCGAGGCCGTCGAGGTAGCGCTTGCCCTTGTCGTCCCAGATGTAGGTGCCCTCACCACGCACGATGGTGGGGACGGGTGCGTTCTCGTAGGACGACATGCGGGTGAAGTGCATCCACAGGTGGTCGTACGCGGTTTTGGAGAGGTCCTGGCTCACGGGCTATCGAGTTCCCCACATGTAGGTCTGCTTCTTCAGCTTCAGGTATACGAAGCTTTCGGTTGATCGCACGCCGGGGAGCGTGCGGATCCTCTTGTTGATCGTTTCGAGCAGGTGGTCGTCGTCCTCGCAGACGATCTCCACCATCAGGTCGAACGAGCCTGCGGTCATCACCACGTACTCGCACTCGGCCATCGCGGTCAGAGCGTCGGCCACGGGGTCGAGGTCTCCCTCGACGTTGATGCCGACCATCGCCTGGCGCCGCAGCCCCACGGTGAGCGGGTCGGTGACGGCGACGATCTGCATGACGCCCTGGTCGAGCAACTTCTGCACGCGCTGGCGCACCGCTGCCTCGGAGAGGCCGACGGCCTTTCCGATGGCCGCGTAGGGACGGCGACCGTCCTCCTGCAGTTGCTCGATGATCGCCAGGGACACAGCATCGACCGAAGGGGACGGTTGTCTGTTCCTGGAATCTGCGCTTCGACTGACCACAACCTCACTGTGCACGAGGAGTCGTCTGTTCCGCAAGACGGAATCGATGAAATCCGTCGTTTCACGATGACGATCTCACTGATTTCGTAGTTCGTGGCCGTTGGCCCTGTCGAACACGTCCGCCGAGAGGCTAGGCTTGGGAACCGTCTCAATCATTGGACATGTGATCAGGAGTGTGGCTGTAGTGACCACCGAACTGCGTCGTCTGCGCAACTACATCGGCGGAGAGTTCAAGGACGCCGCCGACGGCCGGACCACCGAGGTGGTCAACCCCGCCACCGGTGAGGCGTACGCCACCGCCCCGCTCTCCGGCCAGGCCGACGTCGACGCGGCCATGGCCGCCGCCGCGGCCGCGTTCCCGGGCTGGCGCGACACCACGCCCGCGGAGCGGCAGAAGGCGCTGTTGAAGATCGCGGACGCCTTCGAGGCGCGTGCGGACGAGCTCGTCGCCGCGGAGTCGCAGAACACCGGTAAGCCGCTGGGCCTGACGGCCAGCGAGGAACTGCCGCCGATGGTGGACCAGATCCGCTTCTTCGCGGGCGCGGCCCGTCTGCTGGAGGGCCGCTCGGCCGGCGAGTACATGGAGGGGATGACCTCGATCATCCGCCGTGAGCCGGTCGGTGTCTGCGCCCAGGTCGCGCCGTGGAACTACCCGATGATGATGGCCGTGTGGAAGTTCGCCCCGGCGATCGCCGCGGGCAACACCGTGGTGCTCAAGCCGTCTGACACCACCCCGGCCTCCACCGTCCTGATGGCGGAGATCATCGACTCGGTCCTGCCCAAGGGCGTCTTCAACGTCATCTGCGGTGACCGCGAGACCGGCAAGGCCATGGTGGAGCACTCCACCCCGGCGATGGCCTCCATCACCGGCTCGGTCCGCGCGGGCATGCAGGTCGCCGAGAGCGCCTCGAAGGACGTCAAGCGCGTCCACCTGGAGCTCGGCGGCAAGGCCCCGGTCGTGGTCTTCGAGGACGCCGACATCGCCAAGGCCGTCGAGGACATCGCGGTCGCCGGCTACTTCAACGCCGGCCAGGACTGCACCGCCGCCACCCGCGTGCTCGTGCACCGGTCGATCCACGACGAGTTCGTGGCCGCGCTCGCCAAGGCCGCCGCCGACACCAAGACCGGCCAGCCGGATGACGAGGACGTGCTGTACGGCCCGCTGAACAACCCGAGCCAGCTCAAGCAGGTCGCGGGCTTCATCGAGCGCCTCCCCGCGCACGCCAAGGTCGAGGCGGGCGGCCACCAGGTCGGCGACAAGGGCTACTTCTACGCCCCGACCGTGGTCTCCGGCCTCAAGCAGGACGACGAGATCATCCAGAACGAGGTCTTCGGCCCCGTCATCACCGTCCAGTCCTTCACGGACGAGGCGCAGGCCCTGGAGTACGCGAACGGCGTCGAGTTCGCCCTCGCGTCCTCCGTGTGGACCAAGGACCACGGCCGCGCGATGCGGATGTCCAAGAACCTCGACTTCGGCTGCGTGTGGATCAACACCCACATCCCGCTCGTCGCCGAGATGCCCCACGGCGGCTTCAAGAAGTCCGGCTACGGCAAGGACCTTTCGGCCTACGGCTTCGAGGACTACACGCGCATCAAGCACGTGATGACCTCGCTCGACGGCTGATCAGGCTGCCGATGCGGCTGCTGGTCGGGCTGATCGGGGCCGAGCGGCGGCAGCGCTGAGCCGACGGGGCGGGCGGTGGACGGCATGTCCACCGCCCGCCCTTTCGTGTGCTGCCCTCTCGTGTGCCCGCCTTCTCGTGTGCCCGGCCTACCGGCTGAAGGCCGGTGACGAAGTCCGTGACCGCGCGGCCGGCGTGCGCGTCACCGCCCCAACTCGGCCCGTACGGCGGCCAGCACGTCCACGCGGTTCGTGGTCACCGAGTCCACCCCCGCCCTGAGCAGGGCGCGCATCGTCCGCCGGGTGTCCGCCGTCCAGGCCGACACCAGCAGCCCGTCACGGTGCAGAGCCTCCGTCAGCTCCCGGCCGACCAGCCCGAAGCGGTAGTTGAGCCACCGCGGCGCCACCGCGTCGATCAGGACCCGGCGCGGCGGCGACAGGGTGGTCCAGGTCAGCGCGATCTCCGCGCCCGGATCGGCGGCGCGCACGGCCAGCATGGTGCGGGGCCCCGCGCAGTAGTACGTCCGCTCGCGCGCCCCGCACTCGCGCACCTGGCCGACGACGGTCCGTACGGCCTCCTGCGTGGCGCCCGGCAGATCGATCATCAGCCGGCCGGCGCCGGCCGCCGCCAGGGCCTGCGGCAGTGACGGAATCCCGTCCCCCGTCAGCTCCTCGAGCCGGGAGGCCGTGACGGCGTCGATCCGCACGTCATGGCCCCACAGCCGCTTGAGCGTCTCGTCGTGCAGGAGGACCGGCACCCCGTCGCGGGTCAGCCGTACGTCGATCTCCACCGCGTCCGCCCCGTGGGCGAAGGCGGAGCGGATCGAGGGCAGGGTGTTCTCGCGGACACGGTAGGGATCGCCGCGGTGGCCGACGGCAGTCAAGGTGCGCATGGAGCCCATTCTCCCGGGCAGTTCAGCGCGCGAGCCATTCGGCGGTGTAGGCGTCGATCTCCGCGGCCAGCCTCGCCTTGCCGGCCGGGTCCAGGAAGGAGGCCTCGACGGCGTTCTTCGCCAGCTGTGCGAGGCCGCGTTCGTCGAGGTCGAGGAGGCGCGCGGCCACCGCGTACTCGCTGTTGAGGTCGGAGCCGAACATCGGCGGGTCGTCGCTGTTGATGGTGACGAGCACGCCCGCCGCGGCCATCTCCTTGACGGGGTGCCGGTCGAGGTCGGTGACGGCGCGGGTGGCGATGTTGGAGGTCGGGCAGACCTCCACCGCGATGCGGTGCTCGGCGAGGTAGGCGAGGAGCTCCGGGTCCCGGGCGGCGCTGGTGCCGTGGCCGATGCGCTCGGCGCCGAGCTCCCGGATGGCGTCCCAGACCGTCTCCGGGCCGGTCGTCTCGCCGGCGTGCGGCACGCTGTGCAGGCCGGCCGCCCGGGCCCGGTCGAAGTACGGCTTGAACTGCCCGCGCGGGACACCGATCTCGGGGCCGCCGAGGCCGAAGGAGACCAGGCCCTCGGGGCGCAGGTCGACGGCGAGGCGGGCGGTCTCGGCGGCGGCCTCCAAGCCGGCTTCGCCGGGGATGTCGAAGCACCAGCGCAGGATGACGCCGAGCTCGGCCTCGGCGGCCTTGCGGGCGTCCTCGATGGCGGCCATGAAGGCCGTTTCCTCGATGCCGCGGCGGGTGGAGGAGTACGGGGTGATGGTCAGCTCGGCGTAGCGGATGTTCTGCCGGGCCATGTCGCGGGCGACCTCGAAGGTCAGCAGCCGGACGTCCTCGGGGGTGCGGACCAGGTCCACGACGGACAGGTAGACCTCGATGAAGTGCGCGAAATCCGTGAAGGTGAAGTACTCGGCGAGCGCGTCGGGATCGGTGGGGACCTTCGAGTCGGGATGCCGGGAGGCGAGTTCGGCCACGATGCGCGGGGAGGCCGAGCCGACGTGGTGCACGTGCAGTTCGGCCTTGGGCAGCCCCGCGATGAAGGGGTGCGGGTCGGTCATGAAGGTGCCTCCGGGGGCGTGCGTGCGGTCAGGTCGGGCTTCATCGTAGGCAGGGCCCGGTGACTGTCGGTGGCAGCGCTTAGCATGACTGTACGAAAGGGGGGCGCCGCATGACCGAACAGAGCCCTGAGCCGAGAGACCCCTGGGCGCCGCCGGAGCGCCCCGCCGTGGGTCTCGGCAAGCCGCAGGGGGCGCCGGGCATGCCGGGCCGGCCGTCGGTGCACGACCAGCCGACGATCGCGGGGATGCCGGGGGGCGCCACGCCTCCGTCCGCTCAGACCCCGCCGCCCCAGGCTCAAGCCCAGGTCCAGCCCCCGGCCGTGGCCCCGGCACAAGCCCCGTCCGCGCCGGCCCCGGTGCCGGGGCCCGCGGTGGCGGCGTACGGCTACCCGGCCCCGCAGGACCCGGGCGCCGGCTACGGCTACCCCGCGCAGCCGTCCGCGCAGCAGGCCTACGGCTACCCGGGATACCCGGGCCAACCCTCGTATGCGGGCCACGCCCCCTACCCGCCCTACGGGGCGCAGCCGAGCAACGGGTTCGGTACCACCGCCCTCGTCCTCGGCATCCTCGCCCTGGTCGCGGTCTTCGGGTGCGTGACAGCCGTCCTGGGGGTCCCGCTCGGCATCGGTGCCGTCGTCTTCGGCGCCCTCGGCCACGGCAAGGCCGGTCGCGGCGAGGCCGACAACGGCGGGGCGGCCCTGGCCGGCATCATCATGGGCGCGCTCGGCATAGCCCTGGGCGCCCTGATGGCGGCGCTCGTGTTCACCGGGTTCATCCTGGAGGACCTGCGCGGACCGGATGACGATTCGAACTACGACAGCCCGTACTCCAACTCCCAGGTGCATCAGAGGGCGTGACCCCGGGCCCGCGGACTGGCTTCCGCGGCGCCGTCCGGCAGTGGCTGGCCGTCAGCCGGTGCCAGCGGTCTCCTCGGCGGGGTCCGTCCGCAGCCGCGTGCGCGCCTCCATCAGCGCGAAGCCCAGCAGATTGAGCCCGCGCCACCGCGCCGGGTCCAGGGCGCGCTCGTCGTCCGCCGCGAGGCCGATGCCCCAGATGCGGTCCAAGGGGCTCGCCTCCACCAGTACCCGGTCGCCGGTGGACAGCAGGTAGGCGCGCAGCGCCGGGTCGGAGGCGAACTTGTGCACGCTTCCCTCGACCACGAGGGCGTACCGCTCGCGTTCCCACACCGACTCATCGAAGCCGCGCACCAGTCGGCCCGCCTTCTTCGCGGCCGCCGGTGTCCCGGCCTCCAGCGCGGCCCGCTCGGCCTCCGGGTCCGCGAACAGCCGAGCCTTGCCCGCCATCATCCAGTGCTCGGCGGTGGCATAACGGACGTCACCGACGGTGAAGGCGGAGGGCCACCACTGGCTCAGGCAGCTCGGCCCCAGCCGTCCGTCGTGCCGCGGCCGATGCCCCCAGAACGGCAGGAACTTCACCCGCTCACCCCGCCTGACCTGCTCGATCAGCTTGTCCCTCATCTCCATGCACGCGATTCTGGCAGTCGCCACTGACAGTGCGTACGGGTTTTGGGGTGCATCTCGACAGATGGTCGACCGATTCCGTCGCGTAATCAAAAGGCAACAACGGAATCACTTGGCGCAGGGGAACACCTCTGCCAGGATCGGCACTCAATTCGAGCTGTAGCTACGGAGAGCGTGAGAGCGTGATGGGCAACCGCTTCCAGGTCAAGGACCGCTTCGCAGACGGCGCGCAGTACATCGACGGCCGACTCAGGCCGGGTACATCGGGTCAGTCGCACACCGTCGTGGACCCCGCCACCGGCGAGGAGGTCCTCACCTACGAGCTCGCGAGCACCGCGGACGTCGACGCGGCCGTCGCCGCCGCGAAAAGGGCCTTCCCGGCCTGGTCCGGCGCCACTCCCGGCGAGCGCTCCGAAGCCCTGCACCGGCTGGCCGCCGTACTGGCCGAGCAGGCGCAGGACTTCGCCCACGCCGAGTCCCTCCAGTGCGGCAAGCCGATCAAGCTGTCCACGGAGTTCGACGTACCGGGGACCATCGACAACACCGCCTTCTTCGCCGGCGCCGCCCGCCACCTCCAGGGGCAGGCGGCCGCCGAGTACTCCGCGGACCACACGTCCTGCGTACGCCGGGAGGCCATCGGGGTCGTCGGCTCCATCGCGCCCTGGAACTATCCGCTCCAAATGGCGGCCTGGAAGATCCTCCCGGCGATCGCCGCGGGCAACACCATCGTCCTCAAGCCCGCCGAGCTGACCCCGCTGACCTCCCTGATGTTCGCGCAGGCGGCCAAGGACGCCGGCCTGCCCGACGGCGTCATCAACATCGTCACGGGCGCCGGCCGGGAGGCCGGAGAGCGCCTCGTCGGCCACCCGGACGTGGTCATGACCTCCTTCACCGGCTCCACCGCCGTCGGCAAGCGGGTCGCCGAGATCGCCACCGCCACCGTCAAGCGCCTGCACCTGGAGCTCGGCGGGAAGGCGCCCTTCCTCGTCTTCGACGACGCCGACCTGGAAGCGGCCGCGCACGGAGCCGTCGCCGCCTCCCTCATCAACACGGGCCAGGACTGCACCGCCGCCACCCGGGCCTACGTCCAGCGCCCGCTCCACGACGCCTTCGTCGCCCGCGTCGCCGAACTGATGGAGGGCGTCCGCCTCGGCGACCCCTTCGCGCCCACCACCGACCTCGGCCCGCTGGTCTCCCACGCGCAGCGCGACCGGGTCGCGGGCTTCGTGGAGCGCGCCCGCGCGTACGCCACCGTGGTCACCGGCGGCGAGATCCCCGGGGGCGAACTCGCGGACGGTGCGTACTACCGACCCACCCTCATCACGGGGGCCGCCCAGGACAGCGAGGTGGTCCAGTCCGAGATCTTCGGGCCGGTCCTGGTCGTACTGCCCTTCGACACCGACGACGAGGGCATCGCACTGGCCAACGACACGCCCTACGGCCTCGCGGCGTCCGCCTGGAGCCGCGACCTCTACCGGGCCAACCGCGCCACCCGCGAGATCAAGGCGGGCTGCGTCTGGGTCAACGACCACATCCCGATCATCAGCGAGATGCCCCACGGCGGCTACAAGGCGAGCGGCTTCGGAAAAGACATGAGCGCCTACTCCTTCGAGGAGTACACGCAGGTCAAGCATGTGATGTACGACAACACCGCGGTCGCCGCCAAGGACTGGCACCGCACCGTCTTCGGGGACCGATAGCACCCTAGCCGCGTGACCAGCGGCGCACCCATCCCGAAAGGGCAACGCGCATGGAGCAGTTCGAGCCCGACCGCCTCTCACCGGCGCAACGCGCCGCGATGCGACGCAGCCTTGACCACGGGCGCGGCGCCCTCAGCCGCCGTTCACTGCTGCGCGCGTCCGGACTGGGAGCGCTCACGCTCGGAGGCATGTCCACCCTCGCCGCCTGCGGCATCCCGCCGGCCAGGCGCGAGGGCGCGCAAGCGGCTTCCGAGGACCACTCGGCGGAGGAGAAGGAGATCAACTTCTCCAACTGGACCGAGTACATGGACATCAGCGAGGACGAGAAGAGCCGTCCGACCCTGGAGGAGTTCACCCGGCGGACCGGGATCGAGGTCAAGTACAGCGAGGACATCAACGACAACGTCGAATTCTTCGGCAAGGTCCGCCCGCAGCTCGCGGCCGGCCAGGACACCGGACGCGATCTGATCGTCGTCACCGACTGGCTCGCCGCCCGCATGATCCGCCTGGGCTGGGCGCAGAAACTGGACGCCTCCCGCCTTCCGCACGCCTTCGCCCATCTCTCCCCGCAGTTCCGCAGCCCCGACTGGGACCCGGGCCGCGCGTACAGCTACCCCTGGACCGGCATCTCGACCGTCATCGCCTACAACTCCAAGGCCACCGACGGGAAGAAGGTCGACTCCGTCAGCCAGCTGCTCGACGACCCCACGCTCAAGGGCCGGGTGGGCTTCCTCACCGAAATGCGCGACACCGTCGGCATGACCCTGCTCGACCAGGGCAAGGACCCGGCGAAGTTCACCACCGCGGACTACGACGAGGCCATCGGCCGCCTCCAGAAGGGCGTCGACAAGAACCAGATCCGCCGCTTCACCGGCAACGACTACACCTCGGACCTCGACAAGGGCGACCTCGCCGCCTGTCTCGCCTGGGCGGGGGACGTGGTCCAGCTCCAGGCCGGCAACCCGGACATCAAGTTCGCCATCCCCGCCGCCGGCTACATCATCTCCAGCGACAACCTGCTCGTCCCCGCCAAGGCCCGGCACAAGGCCAACGCCGAGAGGCTCATCGACTACTACTACGAGCTGCCGGTCGCCGCCCAGCTGGCCGCCTTCATCAGCTACGTCTGCCCGGTCGAGGGCGTCAAGGAGGAGCTCGCCAAGATCGACCCCGCACTGGCGGACAACACCCTGATCGTCCCGGACCGGGCCATGACCGCCAAGTCCCACGCCTTCCGCTCGCTCAGCGGCGAGGAAGAGACGGCGTACGAAGAGAAGTTCGCCAAGCTCATCGGCGCCTGAGGGCGTGTCCGCACAGCAGTGGACGGCGCCCCCGTCCGGCGGCGCCCGCCGATCCCCGCCCCCCTTTCCCACCCAACCCCGGGACCGACCCATGACTGACAAGACCGCGGGCGGCGACGTCCGCCTCGCCGGGATCAGCAAGCACTACGGCGCCTTCACCGCCGTGCATCCGCTGGACCTCACCATCCCCCAGGGCTCCTTCTTCGCCCTGCTCGGCGCCTCGGGCTGCGGCAAGACCACCACCCTGCGCATGATCGCCGGCCTGGAGGAGCCCTCCACCGGCACGGTCCACCTCGGCGACCGCGAGGTCACCCACCTGCCGCCCTACAAGCGCCCGGTCAACACGGTCTTCCAGAGCTACGCCCTCTTCCCGCACCTGAGCATCTACGAGAACGTCGCCTTCGGGCTGCGCCGCCGGGGCATCAAGTCCGTCAAGAAGCAGGTCGACGACATGCTGGAACTGGTCGAGCTCGGCCAGTTCGGCCGGCGCAAGCCGCACCAGCTCTCCGGCGGCCAGCAGCAGCGCGTCGCCGTCGCCCGCGCCCTGATCAACCATCCCCAGGTGCTCCTGCTCGACGAGCCGCTCGGCGCCCTCGACCTCAAACTGCGCCGCCAGATGCAGCTGGAGCTCAAGCGGATCCAGACCGAGGTCGGCATCACCTTCGTGCACGTCACGCACGACCAGGAGGAGGCCATGACCATGGCCGACACGGTCGCCGTGATGAACGGCGGCCGCGTGGAGCAGCTCGGCGCCCCCGCCGAGCTCTACGAGAACCCGCGCACCACCTTCGTCGCCAACTTCCTCGGCACCTCGAACCTCATCGAGGCCTCGGTGGAGTACGCGGGGGGCGCGTCCGGCGAGGTCGTCGTCGCCGCCTCCGGCACCCGGCTGCGGCTGCCCGCCGCCCGCTGCGCGACCGCGCCCACCACGGGCGGAAAACTGCTGGTCGGAGTGCGCCCGGAGAAGATCTCCCTGGTCCACGCCGACGACGAGGACACCATCGCGGCCGACCGCAACAAGGTCGCCGGCCGCATCGCGGACTCCTCCTTCATCGGCGTCTCCACCCAGTACGTCATCGACAGCCAGGTCTGCCCCGGGCTTGAGGTGTACGCCCAGAACATCGAGCGCGACACCCGCCTCGTCCCGGGCGCCCAGGTGATCCTGCACTGGAACCCGGAGCACACCTTCGGCCTCGACGCCGCGCAGGACATCGACGCGGGCATCGAGTCGGTCGAGGAGAGCGCGTGACCGCCACCACCGCGCCGCCCCAGGCCCCCGCGCCCGCCGGACCCCCGGTCCACCGGGCGACCCTGCGCAAGCGCCTGATCCCGTACTGGCTGCTGCTCCCCGGCATCCTGTGGCTGCTGGTCTTCTTCGTCCTGCCGATGGTCTACCAGGCATCGACCTCGGTGCAGACCGGCTCCCTCGAAGAGGGCTTCGAGGTGACCTGGCACTTCCAGACCTACTGGGACGCCCTCACCCAGTACCTCCCGCAGTTCGCGCGCTCCCTGCTCTACGCCGGCACCGCCACCGTGCTGTGCCTGCTGCTGGGCTACCCGCTGGCCTACCTGATCGCCTTCAAGGCGGGACGCTGGCGGGGCCTCCTGCTGGTCCTGGTCATCGCCCCCTTCTTCACCAGCTTCCTCATCCGCACCCTCGCCTGGAAGACGATCCTGGCCGACGGCGGCCCCGTCGTCGCCGTCCTCAACGACATCGGCTTCCTGGACGTCACCAACTGGCTGGGCATGACCCAGGGGGACCGGGTGCTGGCCACGCCGCTCGCGGTCGTCTGCGGGCTGACGTACAACTTCCTCCCCTTCATGATCCTGCCGCTGTACGCCTCGCTGGAGCGGATCGACACCCGGCTGCACGAGGCGGCCGGCGACCTGTACGCGCGCCCCGCCACGGTCTTCCGGAAGGTCACCTTCCCGCTGTCCATGCCGGGTGTGGTCTCCGGGACCCTGCTCACCTTCATCCCGGCGAGCGGCGACTACGTCAACGCCGAACTGCTCGGCTCCACGGACACCCGCATGATCGGCAACGTCATCCAGTCCCAGTACCTGCGGATCCTCGACTACCCGACGGCGGCCGCGCTGTCCTTCATCCTCATGGCCATCGTGCTGATCGTGGTCACCATCTACATCCGCCGAGCGGGGACGGAGGACCTGGTCTAAATGTCTCAACCCATCGCGCGTCGTCCGGCGCGTCGTCCCGCGGGTCGTCCCACGCGTCGTCCCCTCGCCTGGCTGCGGCGCCATCTCGTCACCATCGCCGGGCTCTCCACGCTCGCCTACATGATCCTGCCCAACGTCGTCGTCACCGTCTTCTCCTTCAACAACCCCACCGGACGGTTCAACTACGCCTGGCAGGAGTTCTCGCTCGACGCCTGGAAGGACCCCTGCGGGGTGGCCGAAATGTGCGGCTCCCTCGCACTGTCCCTGCAGATCGCCCTGTGGGCCACCATCGCCGCGACCGTGCTGGGCGCCGCCATCGCCTTCGCGCTCGTCCGCTACCGCTTCCGGGGGCGCGGCGCGGTCAACTCGCTGATCTTCCTGCCCATGGCCATGCCCGAGATCGTGATGGCCGCCTCGCTGCTCGCGCTCTTCCTCAACATGGGTGTCCAGCTGGGCTTCTGGACGATCCTCATCGCCCACATCATGTTCTGCCTCAGCTTCGTCGTCGCCGCCGTCAAGGCGCGTGTCCTGTCCATGGACCCGAGGCTGGAGGAGGCCGCCCGCGACCTGTACGCGGGCCCGGTGCAGACCTTCGTACGGGTCACCCTGCCGATCGCCGCCCCCGGCATCGCGGCGGGTGCGCTGCTCTCCTTCGCGCTCTCCTTCGACGACTTCATCATCACCAACTTCAACTCGGGCAACACCGTCACCTTCCCCATGTTCGTGTGGGGATCGGCCCAGCGCGGTACGCCTGTACAGATCAACGTCATCGGCACGGCGATGTTCGTCATCGCGGTGCTGGTGGTCCTCGCCGGCCAGATGGCGGCCAGCCGCCGGAAGAAGGCCCGGCCCAGGTAGCCGAAGAGGCGCGCCGTGGACCGCGGCGCGCCGACAGTTCCGTAGGGAGTTGGAAGACATGGCCCCAGTCGCCATGCGCACCGCTGCACGATCACTTTCCGAAGCACTGCCGGTCTCGTACTGGCTCGACGACCCCGCCAAGCCCGCGCCGCGACCCGCCCTCACCGGCGACGAACGGTGCGACCTGCTCGTCATCGGCGGCGGCTACAGCGGCCTGTGGACCGCCCTGCTCGCCAAGGAGCGCGACCCCGCGCGGGACGTCGTACTGATCGAAGGCCACGAGGCGGGCTGGGCCGCCTCGGGCCGCAACGGCGGCTTCTGCGCCGCCTCCCTCACCCACGGCCTCGCCAACGGCCTGGCCCGTTGGCCCGCTGAGCTGGCGAAACTGGAGGAGCTGGGCGCCCGCAATCTCGACGCCATCGAGGAGGCCGTCGCCCGCTACGGCATCGACTGCGACTTCGAGCGCAGCGGCGAGATCGACGTGGCCACCGAGCCCCACCAGGTCGAGGAGTTGCGCGCGCTGCACCGGGAGGCGCGGCGCCTCGGCCTCGCGGACGGCTCCCAGTGGCTGGAGCGCGACGAGGTGCGCGCCGAAGTGGACTCCCCGACCTTCCTCGGCGGCATCTGGGACCGCGAGGGCGTCGCCATGCTGAATCCGGCGAAGCTCGCCTGGGGCCTCAAGCGGGCCTGCCTCGGCCTGGGAGTGCGGATCTACGAGCACACGCGCGGGCTGGAACTGGCCGCCTCCGGCGCCGCCATGGCCGTACGCACCCCGTACGGCCGGGTCTTCGCCCGCCGGGTCGCGCTGGGCACCAACGTCTTTCCGTCGCTCGTCCGGCGGGTCCGCCCGCTGACCGTGCCGGTCTACGACTACGCCCTGATGACCGAGCCGCTCGACGATGCCCAGCTGGCCTCGGTGGGCTGGCGCAACCGCCAGGGGCTCGGGGACAGCGCCCACCAGTTCCACTACTTCCGGATCACCCCGCAGCGGCGGATCCTGTGGGGCGGCTACGACGCCGTCTACCCCTACGGCGGCAGGCTCGACCCCGCCCACGACCACCGCCCGGAGACGTACCTCAGGCTCGCGGAGCACTTCTTCACCTGCTTCCCGCAGCTGGAGGGGGTGAATTTCAGCCATGCGTGGGGCGGGGCGATCGACACCTGCTCGCGCTTCTCCGCCTTCTTCGGCACCGCGTACTCCGGGAAGGTCGCCTACGCCGCCGGTTTCACCGGACTCGGCGTGGGGGCCACCCGCTTCGGCGCGGACGTGATGCTGGACCTGCTGGCGGGGGAGCGGACCGAGCGGACGGAGCTGGAAATGGTCCGCTCCAAGCCGCTGCCCTTCCCGCCGGAGCCCTTCGCGTGGACCGGGATCGCGCTGACCAAGTGGTCGCTGGCGCGCGCCGACAGCCGTGGCGGGCACCGGAACCTGTGGCTGAAGGCACTGGACCGGGCCGGCCTCGGCTTCGACAGCTGACCGCGCCCCGTCCCCCGTCCCCCGTGTGCCTGGCGCTCAGCCGGTCGGAGGTGCGCGCGCCCGGCGCACCTCTTCCGCCACCGAGTGACCGTTTCACCACCACGGGGTGGTGAAAGCCGCGTCATGATCGACGCCCGGCCCGCTCTCACAGGTGAGAACCCATCACCTACAGGGAACGAGGCCGGACGACGATGCGTGGCTCGCAGACCAGGACGGCAGTGGAATGGCTGCTGTCGGCGGCGCCGGATCCCGACTCCTGCCGGTGGGAGCGGGAGCGCAACCCTTTGGGGGTCGTCCTCCTGCCCGCCGGCCGGCACTGGGACGTGCTGATCCTCCCGGGGGAGCTGGCGCAGGCCACCTTCCACGAACTGCACCGCCTGCTCGCCCGGCCCGGCCCGGTGCTCGCCGACTTCGGAGACTCGCGGCTGGGCTTCTTCGTGCCGCCGGGTACGGCCTCCCGCTGGCTCGGTACGGGCGTACGGGGAGCCGGTCCGGGGACATGGATCGTCGTCCCGTACCCCGGCCGGGCGACCGGGGGAGTGCGCTGGCTGGTGCTGCCGGACGGCAAGGGGACGCTGACCGACCCGGCGGTGCTGGAGCTCGCGATGCACGAGGCGGCGGCTTCGGTGGCGCGGGAGCGGGGCGGGCAGGACGGCCGCAGGCCCTGACGCGCGGGCGGGGCCGCGCCGCCGCCGCGGAGGGTCAGCCCGTAGGGCGGCGGCTGGTTCGGCGGCTGCCGCGGCTACCGCGGCGGCTCACCGAGTCCGCGCCCGACAGCGCGGCCCACCGCACCCCGAGCAGGAGGGGTGTGCACAGCAGGAGGCTGGCCAGCACGTCCAGCGGCCAGTGGTAGCCGCGCAGGATCAGCCCGGCGGCCGTCGCGCACGTGAGGACGAGGGCGGCGGCCATCGGCCAGGCGCGGCGGGTGCAGCGGCCCAGGAGCAGCGCCGCTCCCCCGTACGCCACGAGGGAGGTCGCGGTGTGGCCGGACGGGTAGTAGCCGGCCGCCCAGGGTTCGAGCGGCCCGGGGCGGGCGGTCCACTCCTTCAGCGGGATGACCAGCGCCGGTACGAGGGCCAGGGCCAGCGCCCCGGCCAGGGCGCCGCGGCGGTTCCCCCGCCGGGCGGTGTAGGCCACGGCCAGGAGCAGGACGGGCAGCGCGACCGGGATGTTCCCGAGGTCCGCGAGGTGCTCGGTGACCGCGTCGGGGACCGTGCCGACCAGGGCGCGGCTCAGGCGCTCGTCCGGGGACAGCAGGGGGCCCGACACGAGGACCTGCCAGGTGATGAGCGCGAAGGCCAGGAGAGGGAGGGCCGCGAGGCACAGGGCGGGCAGGAAGAACCCGGCCCGCCGAATGGCCGGCCGTCCCGGAACAGGGGGGATGGTTCCGGGACGGCCGCCCGGACCGGGTCGCCGTGCGCCCCGGGGGGTTTGGGGCGTACGGCTGTCCGATCGGTGAGGAGTGTGCGCGAACGCATGCCCAGTGCGGCGCTGGGGAAGCCCGGTACTGGTGTCGCCCCCGGTTTCCCGGGAGCGGGGTGTCTCACTCATCTGCAGAAACCGTACGGCAGCGAAAGGGGGACCGACAGCGGGATCGTCTTCCCGCCATCGGCCCCCCACACCTTCTTCACAGCGCCCGACTGTTACCACCGGTATTGAGTCGAGCACGGCGTTCGCACGTTCTAGACGTCGATCGCATGCCCGTCACAACTCGTCACGCTCCGTCACCATCGGTCGCCGGTGGCGGGATGCTGTGCTCCGATGCCCGACCAGCTGCCCGCGACAAGATGTCCGCGATCAGATGTCCGCGATCAGATGGCCGCGAACGCCGCCTCGATGATGTCCAGGCCCTCGTTGAGCAGGTCCTCGCCGATGACGATCGGCGGGAGGAAGCGCAGGACGTTGCCGTAGGTGCCGCAGGTGAGGACGAGCAGGCCCTCGGCGTGGCAGGCCTTGGCGAGCGCGCCGGCCGCCTCCGGGAAGGGGGTCTTGGAGGCGGGGTCCTTCACCAGCTCGATGGCGATCATGGCGCCGCGGCCGCGGATGTCGCCGATGATGTCGTACTTCTCCTGCATGGTCTTCAGGCGGGCCTTCATGACCGACTCGATCTTCTTCGCCGCGGCGTTGAGGTCGAGCTCCTTCATGGTCTCGATGGAACCCAGCGCGCCCGCGCAGGCCACCGGGTTGCCGCCGTAGGTGCCGCCCAGGCCGCCCGCGTGGGCGGAGTCCATGATCTCGGCGCGGCCGGTCACAGCGGCGAGCGGCAGACCGCCCGCGATGCCCTTGGCGGTGGTGATCAGGTCCGGGACGATGCCCTCGTCCTCGCACGCGAACCACTGGCCGGTGCGGCAGAAGCCCGACTGGATCTCGTCCGCGACGAAGACGATGCCGTTGTCGTTGGCGAACTTCACGATGGCAGGCAGGAAGCCCTTGGCCGGCTCGATGAAGCCGCCCTCGCCGAGGACCGGCTCGATGATGATCGCGGCGACGTTGTCGGCGCCGATCTGCTTGGTGATCTGGTCGATCGCCTGGGCGGCGGCCTCGGGGCCGCAGTTCTCGGCGCCGGTGGGCCAGCGGTAGCCGTAGGCCACCGGAACGCGGTAGACCTCAGGGGCGAACGGTCCGAAGCCCTGCTTGTACGGCATGTTCTTCGAGGTCAGCGCCATGGTCAGGTTCGTACGGCCGTGGTAGCCGTGGTCGAAGACGACGACGGCCTGGCGCTTGGTGTACGAACGGGCGATCTTGACGGCGTTCTCGACGGCCTCGGCGCCCGAGTTGAACAGCGCGGACTTCTTGGCGTGGTCGCCCGGGGTCAGCTCGGCCAGGGCCTCGCAGACCTCCACGTAGCCCTCGTACGGGGTGACCATGAAACAGGTGTGCGTGAAGTTCGCGAGCTGCGCGGAGGCGCGGCGCACGACGGCCTCGGCGGAGGCGCCGACCGAGGTCACGGCGATGCCCGAACCGAAGTCGATGAGGCGGTTGCCGTCGACGTCCTCGATGATGCCGCCGCCCGCGCGGGCCGTGAAGACGGGAAGCACGGAGCCCACGCCGCCGGCCACGGTCTCCAGGCGGCGGGCCTGAAGCTCCTGCGACTTGGGGCCGGGGATCGCGGTGACGATGCGGCGCTCCTGCGGGACAGCGGTCATAGGGGGCTCCTGGGGGGTGTTTTCGGACGCACTTGTGTCTTTGTCCGCAGGCTAGGCCCGCGGGAGGCGGTACGGCATGCTCCGTTCGGGAGTGATGCCCGCGTGTCCTTGTCCGCGACGGCCATAGGAGGGACGCGGCGCGTGTCTTGTGGATCATGACGCGGTACGGCCCCACGGGCCCCGCCGCCGACTAGATTGGGCGCGCAGCGCAGGCAGTAACGGTCAGGGGGCAGGGGTTACATGGACACCGACGGCACGCAGGACACCCAGGCCCCCCACGGCCACGTCCCCAACCCCTCCGGTCCACCTTCCGGTCCACCTTCCGGCGCCGCGTCGACGCCCCGCACCCCCGGCTCGCCGCCGCCGAGGCCGGCGCAGGCGCCCACCGTCGGCCCGTCGTTCGAAGACTGGCTGCGCGCCCCCCGGCCGCGTGCGGACCCGGGCGTCTGGCGCTTCCGGCACGAGCCGCGGAGCGGTGAGGAGGCCGAGCCCGCCACGGACCGGTCGCTGCTGAGCGGAGCGGTGATCTCGTTCCTGGCCTGCGTGCTGGTGTGGTCCCTGCTGACCAACGGCTACATCCCCTACGCCGACCTGCCGCTCAAGCTGTTCACCCCCCGCGACTGGTGGGACCTGCGCGGCAGGCCGGTGGACGGAAGGGGCACGGCCGCGCTGGAGGCGTACTGGCTGGTCCTGACCGGGCTGCTCGCCGTGTGGTTCAGCCGGCTGGGCTCCTGGGGCACCGCCTTCGACCGGCTCGTCGCCGCACGCGGTCCCGGAGCCCGCGCCCTCGGCGCGGCGGCCGCAGGGCTGTTCGTGATCATGCTGATCTGGACCAAGACGCTGACCGCGGAGGACCTCTTCTTCGGGCACCTGCCCTACCAGGAGCTCGGCAGGGTGGGCAGCCTCGTGGTCATGGTCCTGCTCTACCTGGTGCTCTACGGGCCCGTAGTCGTCTACTTCGCCCGGCTGGGCGGCTGGCGCGCGCCACACGCCGCCGGGCTGGGACCGGCCGTCCAGGCGCCGGTCGCCGCGGCCGCGGACGATCCAGTGCGGTGGCCCGAGGTGCGGGGGGCCGGGTTGGGGGAGGTGGCCGATCGGCTCGGGGACGAGGTGGGGGCCGGGCGGATGAACGACGTGGACTACGCGCGGATCCGCCGGGCCTGGGACTCCGTGCGCGTCGATCCCTCCCGCCTGGGGGCCTTCGCCGACGCCGTGCGGGACAAGGGCGCCGCGGCGTGCCCGCATCCCTCCGGCGCACGGGACCTGCCCGTGCGGGCGGCGCGGCACGACCTGCTGGCCCGGCAGGTGCTGCTCGGCACCGTCGAGGACGGCCCGCGCAACCCGTACGCGCGCCGCGGTACCGGAATCGCCCTGGACCCCGACGTCCTCGGCACCTCCGTCCTCGCCGTCGGCCCGTCCGGGACCGGCAAGACCGCCCGGCTGGTCCGGCCCGTGGTCGAGTCGCTCGCACTCCAGGCACTCGCCGGCCAGGCCGCCGTCGTCGCCGTCGGCGCGGCCGGGGCCCAGCTCGGGCCGGACGCCGCCTACGACGTCGTGGTCCGCGTCGGCGACCCCGCCTCCGTCTACGACCTCGACCTCTACGGCGGCACCACCGACCCCGACGAGGCCGCCACCCTCCTCGCCGACGCCTTCGTCGGCGACGTCCCGGGGCTCGACGTACGCCGGGCCGCGACCGCCCTCGCCCAACTGCTCGGGCCGTTCCGCGCGGCGTACGGCCGCTTCCCCGCCGTGCCGGAGCTGCGCGAGCTGCTCGACCAGGTGCCGGACGCGCTCACGGCGCTGCGGCGCTCCCTGGAGGACGCCGGGCAGCCGGCGATGCTGCGCGAGCTCGACGCCCGGACGCGGCAGCACGGGAGCCCCTCGGACCCCGGCCCGGCCCTCGCCGACCGCGTCGCCCTGCTGGACCGGCCGGCCTTCGCCGGTTTCTTCGACACCACCGGGCAGGGTCGGCCCTTCTCGCTGCGCGCCCTGGAGTACCCGATCCGCGTGCGCGTGGACCTGCCCGAACGCGGGCACGCCGACGCCTCGCGCATGCTGGCCCGGCTGTTGCTCGCGCAGTTCAACGCCGCCGCGGCCGCCCGCACCGACCGCTCCCTCTTCGCCTTCCTCGCCTTCGACGACGCCTCGCACACCCTGACGGCCGAGACCGTCCGCGGCGTGCAGCGGCTGCGCTCGGCGAACGCGGGCGTCCTGCTGACGCTGCGCACCCTGGACGACGTACCGGAGGCGCTGCGCACGCCGCTGCTCGGCGCGGTGGGCTGCCGGATGGCCTTCTCGGGGGTCACCACCTGGGACGGCAAGCGCTTCGCCGAGGCCTGGGGCACCGAGTGGGTGGAGACGCGGGACGTCACCCACCGCACCGTCTTCGCCGACCAGCCGCTGACCCGGGCGCTCCACGCCTTCCGCAAGCTCGTCACCGGCAAGGCCGTGACGACGGACGCGGTGACCGTGCGGCAGGTGGAGCGGGAGCGGTGGTCCGCCTCCGATCTGGCGCACGCCGTGCCGCCGGGGTACGCGGTGCTGTCGCTCACGTCGGTCCGAGGGGAACGGGCGGCTCCGCTGCTGGTCCGGCTGGCCGGGACGGCCTGAGCGGCGCGGCCTGAGCGGGACGGCCTGAGCGGCGAGGCCTGAGCGGCGCGGCCTGAGCCGCGCGGCCTGAGCGGCGCGGCCCGGGCAGCCGGCCCCTGACCGGCCTGAGCGAACCCGTACGAGGTGGCAGAATCGAGAGGGGCCGTTCATACGACACGGCGAAAACCGCGCGCGGCCCTCTGCTGGTCTTCTGTCGCTGCCCCCGCCCTCGCCCGTCGCTGCCCCGGCCCTGCCCGTCACTGCTCCCGCCCTGTTCCGTTCCGCCGCCCCTCCCGCCTAAGGCCCCTGTAACCGATGCCGCTCACCCTCGCCTCACTCGTCCAGCACTCGGCGCTCAAGCTCAGCGTCCGGGCGGGCGAGAGCCGCCTCGACACCCCCGTGCGCTGGGCCCACGTCAGCGAGCTCGCCGACCCCGTCCCCTATATGGAGGGCGGCGAACTCCTCCTGACCACGGCCATGAAGCTCGACGCGCGGGACCCGGAGGAGATGCGCCGCTACGTACGCCGCCTCGCCGCGGCCGGGGTCGTCGGCATCGGCTTCGCGGTCGGCGTCAACTACGACGCGATCCCGCCGGAGCTCGTCGAGGCCGCCCGGACCGAGGACCTGCCGCTGCTGGAGGTACCGCGCCGGACCCCCTTCCTCGCGATCAGCAAGGCCGTCTCCGCGGCCCTCGCGGCGGACCAGTACCGGGCGGTGACCGCCGGTTTCGAGGCGCAGCGGGAGCTGACCCGGGCCGCGCTCTCCGCGGACGGCCCCGCCGAACTGCTGGCGCGGCTGGCGGCGCACGTGCACGGCTGGGCCGCGCTGTACGACACCTCCGGCGCGGTCGTCGCCGCGGCGCCCGAATGGGCGGCGCGGCGGGCCGCCCGGCTGACCCCCGACGTCGAGCGGCTGCGCGAGCGGCCGGCGCCCGCGAGCGCCGTGGTCGGCGGCTCCGAGGACCGGGTCGAGCTCCAGTCGCTGGGCACCGGCCGGCGCGCGCGCGGCGCCCTCGCGGTCGGCACCGGGGCCCCGCTGGGCACGGCCGAGCGGTACGCGGTGCACTCCGCGGTGGCGCTGCTCACCCTGACTACCGAGCGCTCCCGCTCGCTGCACGACGCCGAATCCCGGCTGGGGGCCGCGGTGCTGCGGATGCTGCTGGCGGGTGAGGCGGACCACGCCCGGGACGTGGCGGGCGACCTGTACGGGGCCCTGCTGGACACGCCGTTCCGGCTGATCGCGGCCGAGCCGGCGCTGCCGGGGACGGCGCAGCCGCAGGGGCTGGCGCTGCTGGCCGACGCGGTGGAGTCGGCGGCCGCCCGTACCGGTGAGGCGCTGCTGGTGGTCCCCGAGCCGGGACGGCTCGTCGTGCTGGCCGCCGACGGGGGCTCGGCCGTACAGGCGTGCGCGGAGCACGCCGAGACGCTGGAGTCGCGGCGCGGTCGCGAGGCCGCCGGGCCGGAGCCGGACGAGCTGGTGATCGGCCTGTCGGCGTCGGCCGGACCTGGCGGCGTGGCGGGCGCCCTCACCCAGGCCGACCAGGCCCTGGCCGTCGCCCGTCGGCGCGGACGGCCGATGGTGGAACACGAGGACATGGCGGCGGGCTCGGTCCTGCCGCTGCTGGCCGACGACGCGGTACGGGCCTTCGCGGACGGCACGCTGCGCGCCCTGCGGGAGCACGACGCGACCGGCCGCGGGGACCTGGTGGCCTCCCTGCGGGCGTGGCTGTCGCGCCACGGTCAGTGGGACGCCGCCGCGGCCGACCTCGGCGTCCACCGGCACACGCTGCGCTACCGGATGAAGCGGGTCGAGGAGATCCTCGGCCGCTCCCTGGACGATCCGGACGTCCGGATGGAGCTGTGGCTCGCCCTGAAGGCCACCGCCGCGCCGCCCTCGTAGGGCGCCCGCCCCCGGCGCGACGGCTGCCGGCCGGCGGCGCCCGGCACGGCCGCGCCGCCCCACACACTGACAAAGCGTCGAAGCGCGACTTCGTGTCGCTCCACACCGGACAAGCGCCGAATCGCGCGAGCGGTCCTACGGTGGAGGGGACAGCGACCCACCGCACAGATCCGAAGGGCCGGGATCCGCATGACTTCCACCCACGCCTTCTGGCTCGCCGGCCGCCAGGCGACCGGCGAGGACAGCTTCGACGTCCACTCCCCTTGGGACGGCCGTCTGGTAGGCACCGTCAGCGTGCCCACCGACGCGCAGGTCGAAGAGGCCGTGGCCGCGGCGTACGCCGTGACGGCTGAGTTCTCCGCGACCCCCGCCCACGTCCGGGCCGCCGCTCTGGACCACGTCTCCAAGCGTCTCACCGAGCGGACCGAGGAGATCGCCCAGCTGATCTCCGCCGAGAACGGCAAGCCCGTCAAGTGGGCCCGCGGTGAGGTCGGCCGTGCGGTGTCCGTGTTCCGCTTCGCCGCCGAAGAGGCGCGCCGCTTCAACGGCGGAGAGGCCCAGCGCCTCGACACCGACGCCGGCGGCGTCGGCCGCCTCGCGCTGGTCCGCCGCTTCGTCAAGGGCCCCGTCCTCGGCATCGCGCCGTTCAACTTCCCGCTGAACCTGTGCGCCCACAAGGTCGCCCCGGCCATCGCCGTCGGCGCGCCGATCATCCTCAAGCCCGCCCCGGCCACCCCGCTCTCCGGGCTGATCCTGGGTGAGCTGCTCGCCGAGACCGACCTCCCGGCCGGTTCCTGGTCGGTGCTGCCGGTCGCCAACGACAAGATGCCCGCCCTGGTCAAGGACGAGCGCCTCCCCGTCATCTCCTTCACCGGCTCCGACACGGTCGGCTACGCCATCCAGCAGTCGGTGCCGCACAAGCACTGCACCCTGGAGCTCGGCGGCAACGCCGCGGCCGTCGTCCTCGCCGACTGGGCCTCCGAGGCCGACCTCGACTGGGCCGCGACCCGTATCGCGACCTTCTCGAACTACCAGGCCGGCCAGTCCTGCATCTCCGTGCAGCGTGTGATCGCCGACGCCTCCGTCTACGACCGCCTCGTGGAGAAGGTCGTCGCCAAGGTGCAGGCGCAGGTCACCGGCGACCCGTCCGACTCCGCCACCGACGTCGGCCCCCTCGTCTCCGAGGACGCCGCCAAGCGGGTCGAGTCCTGGGTGGACGAAGCCGTCTCCGCCGGAGCCAAGCTCCTCACCGGCGGCAAGCGCGAGGGCGCCTCCTACGAGCCCACCGTCGTCGCGGAGGTGCCGCAGGGCGTCAAGCTCGCCACCGAGGAGGTCTTCGGCCCGGTCCTGACGCTGCAGCGGGTCGAGAACACCGACGAGGCCTTCGCCGCCGTCAACGACTCGAAGTTCGGCCTTCAGACCGGCGTCTTCACCCGCGACGTCCAGGTCGCCTTCCGCGCCCACCGCGAGCTCGAGGTCGGCGGTGTGATCATCGGCGACGCGCCGTCCTACCGCGCCGACCAGATGCCGTACGGCGGCGTCAAGCAGTCCGGTGTGGGCCGCGAGGGTGTCCGCTACGCGATGGACGACTACACGTACGAGCGAGTCCTGGTCCTGACCGGCCTCGACATCTGATCTCGTACGGCCAAAAAGCCGACGGCCGGAGCCTACTGTGCGGGGGCTCCGGCCGTCCCCCTTTTCCATCGCCGCCACAATGGGTACGACTCACAGGTAGCACCGGCTGGTATTCCCCAGAGCACCCCGACTCCGGCGGCGAGGTGAGTCCCCGCATGTCCGCAACACAGCCCGTACAGCCCAGCGGCACGCAGCCCAAGGTGACCGAGCGCGAGGCGCGCCAGGTCGCGGAAGCAGCGCGCGAACAGCAGTGGCGCAAGCCCAGCTTCGCCAAGGAACTCTTCCTCGGGCGGTTCCGGCTCGACCTGATCCACCCCCACCCGCTCCCCGCCGACGAGGACGTCCGGCGCGGCGAGGCCTTCCTGGCCAGGCTGCGGGAGTTCTGCGAGAGGGAGCTCGCCGAGGGGCTGCCCGCCCGCGTCGAGCGCGAGGCCAAGATCCCCGACGAGACCGTGCGCAGGCTCAAGGAGCTCGGCGCCCTCGGCATGAAGATCGACCCCAAGTACGGGGGCCTCGGCCTCACGCAGGTGTACTACAACAAGGCCCTCGCCCTCGTCGGCTCCGTCAGCCCGGCGATCGGGGCCCTGCTCTCCGCCCATCAGTCGATCGGCGTACCGCAGCCGCTGAAGATGTTCGGCACGCAGCAGCAGAAGGACGCCTACCTGCCGCGCTGCGCCACCACCGCCATCAGCGCCTTCCTCCTCACGGAGCCGGACGTGGGCTCGGACCCGGCGCGCCTGGCCACCACGGCGGTCCCGGACGGCGAGGACGCCTACATCCTCGACGGGGTGAAGCTGTGGACCACCAACGGGGTGGTGGCGGACCTCCTCGTGGTGATGGCCCGGGTCCCGAAGAGCGAGCACCACCGCGGCGGGATCACCGCCTTCGTCGTGGAAGCGGACTCGCCCGGGATCACCGTCGAGCACCGCAACGCCTTCATGGGCCTGCGCGGCCTGGAGAACGGCGTCACCCGCTTCCACCGCGTACGGGTCCCCGCGGACCAGCGCATCGGCGCCGAGGGTGCCGGGCTGAAGATCGCGCTGACCACCCTCAACACCGGCCGGCTCTCGCTGCCCGCCATGTGCGTCGGCGCCGGGAAGTGGTGCCTGAAGATCGCCCGCGAGTGGTCCGGCGTCCGCGAGCAGTGGGGCCGCCCGGTCGCCCGGCACGAGGCCGTCGGAGCCAAGATCTCCTTCATCGCCGCCACCACCTTCGCCCTGGAAGCGGTGGTCGACCTCGCCTCCCAGATGGCGGACGAGGACTGCAACGACATCCGCATCGAGGCCGCCCTCGCCAAGCTGTACGGCTCCGAGATGGCCTGTCTGATGGCCGATGAACTCGTCCAGATCCGCGGCGGCCGCGGCTTCGAGACCGCCGAATCCCTCGCCGCCCGCGGCGAACGCGCGGTGCCCGCCGAGCAGATGCTCCGCGACCTGCGCATCAACCGGATCTTCGAGGGATCGACGGAGATCATGCACCTGCTGATCGCCCGCGAGGCCGTCGACGCCCACCTGTCGGTGGCGGGCGACCTCATCGACCCCGAGAAGGCACTCGGCGACAAGGCGAAGGCGGGCGCCCGCGCCGCCGGGTTCTATGCCCGCTGGCTGCCCAAACTGGCCACCGGACCGGGCCAGGTCCCGGGCACCTACCGGGCCTTCAACCCCGACGGGCATCCCGATCTCGCCACCCACCTGCGCTATGTCGAGCGCGGTTCGCGCAAACTCGCCCGGGCGACCTTCCTGGCCATGGCCCGCTGGCAGGGGGGCATGGAAACCAAGCAGGGATTCCTGGGCCGGATCGTCGACATCGGCGCCGAGCTGTTCGCGATGAGCGCGGCCTGCGTCCGCGCCGAGCACCTGCGCGCCACCGGAGCACACGGCCGCGAGGCCTACCAGCTCGCCGACGCCTTCTGCCACCAGTCCCGGATCCGCGTCGAGGAACTCTTCGGCCGGCTCTGGTCCAACACCGACGACCTCGACCGCAAGGTCGTCGCCGGCGTCCTGTCCGGCACCTACACCTGGCTGGAGGAGGGCGTCCTCGACCCCTCCGGGGACGGCCCGTGGATCGCCGACGCCTCACCCGGCCCCTCCCGCGTGGAAAACGTGCACCGGCCACTGCGCTGACCTGCGATCATCGGCGAAGCCCGGCCGGATGTACGAGGATGAGTACGCGGACCGGATCCGTCTACTGGTTACGCGTACGACGTGACGCGTACGACCGGAAGCGCCCGGTCCGACGGGCACAGCACGACGAGCGCAGCACGACGAACACAGCACGAGGCGGACGAGAGCGATGCCGACGGCCGAGGAAGACCGGGGCAGCCGACGGCTGGCCTGGTGCGTGGCGCACCTGCTGCGCCACGCACCGGACCACGTCGCCGCCGAGCTGCTGGCCCGGCTCGATCCGCCCACCCGCAAGTACCTGTGCCGCGACGAGTGGCTGTCCGCCTCCACCGTCACCCTGCTGCTGCGCCACGGCGGCGACGCGGACCGCCACTACGTCGCCCGCAACCCGCACGTCGTCGGACGGCCCCTGCCCGGACTCCCCGGACCCGCGCGGTACGCCGCCCGGCCGGGGCCGTCGGACGAGCTGCTGCGGGAGGTCGGACCCGGACCCTTCGGCCATGGCGAGCTGATCGCGCTGCTGCGACGGCACGGCCGCCGCCCCCGGATCCCGCTGACCCTCCTGCGGATGCCGCACGCCCCCCTCGACCCGGAGCCGCTGCTGCGCGAGCACGCCCGCGCCCCGCTGCCGCCCGGCGCCGTCGAGGCCCTGCTGCTGGTCGGCGGGCTGCCCCGGCAGGCCGGCCAGGAACTGCTCGACACCCGCGCGCAGCGAACGTACGGGCGCCACTGGCACCGCCCCGCCGTACGGGCGGTCCGCATGGGCCTGCTCACCTGCGACGAGCTCGTCGCCCACGTCGCCCCCGCGCACCGGACCCTGCTGCTCGGCCACCTCCCCGCAACCGACGGCCTGCGCTGGACCCTGCCCGAACAGGCGGGGATGCAGACGGCCGTCGCCCGCGCGCTGCGGCCCCTGGGGGGCGACCCCCGCGTCTGGGACGAGCTGCTGCGCGGCGCCCCCGGCTTCCCGGGCACCCTGCCGGAGCTGGTGGCCCGGGCCGCCGGCGACCGCCTGCCCGAGCCGGCGGCGGGGCCGCCGGTGGCCGGGCTCGCCGAGGCCCTGCGTCACCTCGCGCCGACGGCCGAGGAGCCGTTCGGGGGAGTGGAACGGGAGTTGGCCCTGACGAGCCTCGCGGTCCCCATGGACACCGTCGAGGAGGACATACGGTGGGTGCGGGACTGCCTGGCGCGCGGGCTCCTCACCGGCGCGGACGTGATCCGGTACAAGGTGCCCGCCTGCTGGGCCCTGGACGAGGACCAGTGGCTGGGGGACGTCTGCCACCCCGACCGCCACGACCGGCCGCAGGCGGTGCTCGCCGCCCGGGCGGAGGCCGACCGGCTGTTCGCCGCCGCCCTCGATGGTGATCCCGAAGCGTGGTGGCGCGCCGCGCGCGCCCTGCCCGACTTCGCCGGAACGCTTCCGGAGCTCCTCGCGGCCCTCGTACAGGGGGACTCCGTGTCCGGCCGTCCCTGAGTTGCGGCAACAATGGGGGCATGAGCGACCGCCCAGCCCCCCTCGCCGATCCGCACGTCCTCTTCGACCCCGCGGCCGGCCCCCGGGACATCGTCATCCTCGGGTCCACCGGGTCCATCGGCACCCAGGCCATCGACCTCGCCCTGCGCCACCCGGACCGCTTCCGGGTGACCGCGCTGTCCGCCGCCGGCGGGCGCGTCGGGCTGCTGGCCGAACAGGCCCGGCAGCTGCGGGTGGGGACGGTGGCCGTCGCCCGCGAGGACGCCGTACCGGCCCTGAAAGAGGCGCTGAGCGCCCAGTACGGCCCCTCGGAGCCGCTGCCCGAGATCCTGGCCGGGCCGGAGGCCGCGACCGAACTCGCCGCCTCCCCTTGCCACACCGTCCTCAACGGCATCACCGGCTCCATCGGCCTGGCGCCCACCCTGGCCGCGCTGCGGGCGGGGCGGACCCTGGCGCTGGCCAACAAGGAGTCGCTGATCGTCGGCGGCCCGCTGGTCAAGGCCCTGGCGAAGCCCGGCCAGATCATCCCGGTGGACTCCGAGCACGCGGCGCTCTTCCAGGCACTCGCCGCCGGCACCCGGGCCGATGTGCGCAAACTGGTGGTCACCGCCTCCGGCGGACCGTTCCGCGGCCGCACCCGCGCCGAGCTGGCGGGGGTCACCGTCCAGGACGCCCTCGCCCACCCCACGTGGGCCATGGGCCCGGTGATCACCATCAACTCGGCGACGCTGGTCAACAAGGGGCTGGAGGTCATCGAGGCGCACCTGCTCTACGACATCCCCTTCGACCGCATCGAGGTCGTCGTCCACCCGCAGTCCTACGTGCACTCGATGGTGGAGTTCACCGACGGTTCCACGCTGGCCCAGGCGACCCCGCCCGACATGCGCGGCCCCATCGCGATCGGCCTCGGCTGGCCGCAGCGGATCCCGGACGCCGCTCCCGCCTTCGACTGGACGAAGGCGTCCACCTGGGAGTTCTTCCCCCTGGACACGGAGGCCTTCCCCTCGGTGGGCCTGGCCCGGCACGTGGGCGCCCTCGGAGGCACCGCGCCGGCCGTCTTCAATGCGGCGAACGAGGAGTGCGTCGAGGCGTTTCTCGCCGGCCGGCTGCCGTTCACGGCAATCATGGATACGGTCTCTGCCGTGGTCGACGAGCGCTTCGGTTCCGCGGGATCCGACGGCGCCCGGGGCGGGGCGCGACCCAGCCGGATGCCCGCGGCGGGAACTTCCCTGACCGTCCAGGACGTCCTTGAAGCGGAGACCTGGGCCCGGGCCCGGGCACGGGAGATGGCGGCGAAGGCCGCCGTGGAGGCGGGCGCATGACAGCACTCATGACGGTGATCGGAATACTGGTCTTCGTCTTCGGCCTGCTCTTCTCCATCGCCTGGCACGAGCTCGGACACCTGTCCACGGCCAAGATGTTCGGCATCCGCGTGCCGCAGTACATGGTCGGCTTCGGCCCGACCCTCTGGTCGCGGAAGAAGGGCGAGACCGAGTACGGGATCAAGGGCATCCCGATGGGCGGCTACATCCGCATGATCGGGATGTTCCCGCCGGGTGAGGACGGCAAGGTCACCGCCCGTTCGACCTCGCCCTTCCGCTCGATGATCGAGGACGCGCGCTCGGCGGCGTACGAGGAGCTCCAGCCCGGCGACGAGTCGCGGCTCTTCTACACGCGCAAGCCGTGGAAGCGCGTGATCGTGATGTTCGCCGGCCCCTTCATGAACCTGGTACTGGCGCTGGCGATCTTCTTCGGCGTGTGGATGACCTTCGGGATCAACCAGACGACCACCCAGGTCGCCTCCGTCTCGCCGTGCGTCATCCAGCAGAGCGAGAACCGCGACGTCTGCAAGGACGGGGACCCGGTGGCCCCCGCCCAGGCGGCGGGCCTGCGGGCCGGGGACCGGATCACCGCCTTCAACGGCCGCGAGGTCACCGACTGGGCCACGCTCCAGCAGCGGATCCGCTCCACCATCGGACCGGCCACCCTCACCGTCGTACGGGACGGGCAGCAGCTCGCCCTCCCGGTCACCCTGATCGAGAACAGGGTCGGCAAGACGGACGGCCGCGGCGGGTACGTCAAAGGCGAGTACGTGACGGCCGGCTGGCTCGGCTTCAGCCCGAAGAGCGAGATCGCCGCCCTTTCCTTCGGCCAGTCCGTCGACCACATGGGCGACGTCGTCCATGACAGCGTCCAAGGCCTCGTCAAACTCCCGGGCAAGGTCCCGGCGCTGTGGAACGCGGCCTTCGGCGGCGCCGAGCGGGAGGCCGACTCCCCGATGGGCATCGTGGGCGCGGCCCGGATCAGCGGGGAGATCGCCACCCTGGACATCCCGGCCGAGCAGCGGTTGGTGTTCTTCCTCCAGCTCGTGGGCTTCTTCAACCTCTCGCTGTTCCTCTTCAACATGCTCCCGCTGCTGCCGCTGGACGGCGGCCACATCGCGGGCGCCCTGTGGGAGTCGGTCCGGCGCCATGTGGCGCGGGTCTTCCGGCGCCCGGATCCCGGGCCGTTCGACGTGGCGAGGCTGATGCCCGCCGCGTACGTGGTGGCCGGAATCTTCGTCTGTTTCACCCTGCTCGTGCTCGTGGCGGACGTGGTGAACCCGATCAAGATCACTTAGCGGGTCAGTGCACCTGAGAATGCCGACGGGAGCCGGGCACGGATCGTGCCCGGCTCCCTACGTTCGGGTGGCACATCCCTCCGGATGCGTGGGGCGGGCGGGGTTTGGCGTAATCTCGAAGCCCGGAGCCCGCCGATCTCGGGACCTTGATCCACACCTTGGGGTTGCACAGCAGATGACTGCCATCTCTCTCGGAATGCCGGCCGTGCCGACGAAGCTTGCCGACCGCAGGGTCAGCCGCAAGATCCAGGTCGGTTCCGTGGCCGTCGGCGGCGACGCACCCGTGTCGGTCCAGTCGATGACCACGACCCGCACCTCCGACATCGGCGCCACGCTCCAGCAGATCGCCGAGCTGACCGCCTCCGGCTGCAACATCGTCCGCGTGGCCTGCCCGACCCAGGACGACGCCGACGCACTCGCCGTCATCGCGAAGAAGTCGCAGATCCCGGTCATCGCCGACATCCACTTCCAGCCCAAGTACGTCTTCGCCGCGATCGCCGCGGGCTGCGCCGCCGTCCGCGTCAACCCGGGCAACATCAAGCAGTTCGACGACAAGGTCAAGGAGATCGCGCGGGCCGCCAGGGACGCGGGCACCCCGATCCGGATCGGCGTCAACGCGGGCTCGCTCGACGCCCGGCTGCTGAAGAAGTACGGCAAGGCCACCCCCGAGGCGCTGGTCGAGTCCGCGCTGTGGGAGGCCTCCCTCTTCGAGGAGCACGGCTTCAGCGACATCAAGATCTCGGTCAAGCACAACGACCCGGTCATCATGGTCAACGCCTACCGCCAGCTGGCCGCCGCCTGCGACTACCCGCTGCACCTCGGCGTCACGGAGGCCGGCCCCGCCTTCCAGGGCACGATCAAGTCCGCCGTCGCCTTCGGCGCACTGCTGTCCGAGGGCATCGGCGACACCATCCGCGTCTCCCTCTCCGCGCCGCCGGTCGAGGAGGTCAAGGTCGGCATCCAGATCCTGGAGTCCCTGAACCTCAAGCCGCGCCGCCTGGAGATCGTCTCCTGCCCGTCCTGCGGCCGCGCCCAGGTCGATGTGTACAAGCTGGCCGAGGAGGTCACGGCGGGCCTGGAGGGCATGGAGGTCCCGCTGCGCGTCGCGGTCATGGGCTGCGTCGTCAACGGTCCCGGCGAGGCCCGCGAGGCCGACCTCGGCGTCGCCTCCGGCAACGGCAAGGGCCAGATCTTCGTGAAGGGCGAGGTCATCAAGACCGTCCCCGAGTCGAAGATCGTGGAGACCCTCATCGAAGAGGCGATGAAGATCGCCGCGCAGATGGAGGCGGACGGCGTGATGTCCGGCGAGCCCACCGTGGCCATCGGCGTCTGACGCCCGCGGGCGCGAGTCCGGGCTCCGTCCCTGTCGGCCCCGAGAACCTCCCCCGGCCCCGTTCCCGCAGCTCGCGGGCGGGGCGGGGGCTTTTTCGTGACCTGCGGGACCCGGCATCCTCCAGCGACGCCGGGTACAGTGCGGAGATCAGCAGACTTGCATGGTGAGGCCCCAGTGTTGACGCAGACCACCACCCGGGTCCTTGAGCCCAGTGATCTCGACGCCGCGCTCGAAATCCTCGGACGCGAGCCGGTCGCGAACGCCTTCGTCGCCTCCCGCGTACAGATCGCCGGCCTCGACCCCTGGCGCCTGGGCGGCGAGATGTGGGGCTGGTACGCCGACGGAGAGCTCCGCTCCCTGTGCTACGCCGGTGCCAACCTGGTCCCCGTCTGCGCCGAGCCCGACGCCGTACGCGCCTTCGCCGACCGGGCCCGCCGCACCGGCCGCCGCTGCTCCTCCATCGTCGGCCCCGCCGAGGCCACCCGGCTGCTGTGGCGGCTCCTGGAGCCCAGCTGGGGACCGGCCCGCGACATCCGTACCCGCCAGCCGCTCATGATCATGGACCAGCCCTCCACCACGGTCGAGCCCGATCCACTGGTCCGCCGGATCCGCAAGGACGAGGTGGAGCTGATCATGCCCGCCTGCGTGGCCATGTTCACCGAGGAGGTCGGCATCTCGCCGATGGCCGGCGACGGCGGGCTGCTCTACCAGGCCCGGGTCGCCGAACTGGTCTCCACCGGCCGCTCCTTCGCCCGCGTCGAGGACGGCAAGGTCGTCTTCAAGGCCGAGATCGGCGCCGCCACCTCCCGCGCCTGCCAGATCCAGGGCGTATGGGTGGACCCCGCCTTCCGCGGCCGCGGCCACTCGGAGCGCGGCATGGCCGCCGTCGTCGCCTACGCGCTGCGGGACGTGGCCCCCGTGGTCAGCCTCTACGTCAACGACTTCAACACCGCCGCGCGCGCGTCGTACCGCCGGGTCGGCTTCCGCGAAGTCGGCGCGTTCATGAGCGTGCTGTTCTGACCGCCGGCATATCGGCCGCCCCCGCCGCGACGTAAGGTCGCCGCATGCTGCCTACCCCCGGGGCCGACGACCCCGCCCGGCCCGCCGGCCTCCGCATCGGCCCACTCGACCTCGCCGCCCGCGTGGACGAGGCCCTGCGCGTGCAGGCCGTCGCCTTCGGGCTCAGCCAGGAAGAGGTCGGCATCCGGCGCTACATCGTCCAGCGCCACATGGCCTGCCCCGGCGCCCGCGCCTTCGGGGCGTTCACCGAGGACGACGCGCTCACCGGATTCGTGTACGGGATGCCGAACGACCGGACGCACTGGTGGTCCACGATCGTCGAGCCCTACCTGCGCGCCGGCGGCCACGAGGGCTGGCTCGACGGCTCCTTCGTCATCACCGAACTGCACGTCCACCCCGGCTTCCAGGGCCACGGCGTCGGCCGCGCACTGATCACCCACATCACCGACGGCGCCGCCGAGCCGCGCTCGATCCTCTCCGCCATCGACACCGACAGCCCGGCCCGAGCGCTCTACCGGGCGCTGGGCTACACGGACCTCGCCCGCCAGGTCCACTTCCCGAGCGCGAGCCTCCCGTACGCCGTCATGGGCGCCACCCTGCCCCTGCGCCGGCGCTGAATCCGATACCGGCCCGCGGCCGGCCGCCGGTAGCCTCCCGGCATGTCGACGCAACACGTGCAGCGCATGTCCCGCCTCATGGCCAAGACCCTCCGCGAGGACCCGGCCGACGCGGAAACCCTCAGCCACCGGCTCCTCGTTCGCGCCGGATACGTCCGCCGCAGCTCGGCCGGGATCTGGATCTGGCTGCCCCTCGGCAAACGCGTCCTGGACAACGTGACGCGCGTCGTCCGCGAGGAGATGGACGCGATCGGAGCCCAGGAAGTGCTGCTGCCGGCGCTGCTGCCGAAGGAGCCGTACGAGGTCAGCGGGCGCTGGTCGCAATACGGCGACCAACTGTTCCGGCTCAAGGACCGCAAGGGCGCGGACTATCTGCTCGGCCCCACGCACGAGGAGATCTTCACCCAGGTCGTGAAGGACCAGTGCACGTCCTACAAGGACCTGCCGGTCATGCTCTACCAGATCCAGACCAAGTACCGCGATGAGGCGAGGCCCCGGTCCGGAGTGCTGCGCGGCCGCGAGTTCCTGATGAAGGACTCGTACTCCTTCGACGTCTCGGACGAGGGTCTGGCCCACTCGTACGCCCTCCACCGCGCCGCCTACCAGCGCGTCTTCGAGCGGCTCGGCCTCGACCACCGGATCGTGTCGGCGGTGTCGGGGGCGATGGGCGGCTCGGCCTCGGAGGAGTTCCTCGCGCCGGCCCCGGCGGGCGAGGACACCTTCGTGGACTGCCCGTCCTGCGACTACGCGGCGAACACCGAAGCCGTGACCTTCGCCCTGACCCCGGTGAGCGGGGAGCACCCGCCGCCGCAGGAGGTGGACACCCCGGACACGCCGACCATCGAGGCGCTGGCGGCGCGGCTCGGGGTCCCCGCCTCGGCGACCCTGAAGAACCTCCTGGTGAAGGTGGACGGCGAGATCACGGCCGTGGGCGTGCCCGGCGACCGGGAGGTCGACCTCGGCAAGCTGGCGGAGCAGCTGGCACCGGCGCTGGTGGAGCTGGTCACCGCGCAGGACTTCGAGGCCCGGCCCGACCTCGTACGGGGCTACGTGGGGCCGCGGGGTCTGGACAAGGTCCGCTACCTGGCCGACCCGCGGGTGGCCCCCGGCACAGCCTGGATCACCGGGGCCAACCGGCCCGGTACCCATACGCGGAACGTGGTCTGCGGGCGGGACTTCGAGGTGGACCGGTACCTGGACGTGGTGGTCGTGGAGCCGGGCGATCCCTGCCCGGCCTGCGGGGCCGGCCTGCGCCTCGACCGCGCGATCGAGATCGGGCACATCTTCCAGCTGGGCCGCAAGTACGCCGACGCCTTCGGGCTCGACGTACTGGGCCCCGGGGGCAAGCCGGTCCGGGTCACGATGGGCTCCTACGGCATCGGCGTCTCCCGCGCGGTGGCTGCGCTGGCCGAGCAGAGCGCGGACGAGCGCGGCCTGTGCTGGCCGGCGGCGGTGGCCCCGGCCGACGTGCACGTGGTGGCGGCGGGCAAGGCGGTGCCGTTCGCGCTGGCGGAGACGGCGGCCGCCGCCCTGGCCGAGGCCGGCGTACGGGTCCTGCTGGACGACCGACCGGGGCTCTCCCCGGGCGTCAAGCTCACGGACGCGGAGCTGATCGGCGTGCCGTGGATCCTGGTGGCGGGGCGCCGCTCCGCCGAAGGGGTGGTCGAGCTCCAGCACCGCGCCTCGGGCAGCCGGGAGGAACTCCCGCTGTCCGAGGCACTGTCCCGGCTGACCTAGCCAGCGCCCCTGCCCCCGGCCTGCCCGAACACCGGCGGGCTGTGCTGAGCCACGCCGGCGTTCGGTGTACCGGTCAGGGCCTAGCCGCGCGGTTCGTCGGTCTCCGCCGGGGACGGCGGCGGCGAACCGTCGGGGGACAGCCCGGCTCCCCCGGTGACGGCCCGGGGACCGGGCCCCTCGCCCGGAGCCGGAGCCGGAGTCGGAGCCGCTCCCGCAGCCGGAGACGCAGGCGCCGGCGTTTGGGCCGCGCGCTCCAGGAAGCGCAGGAGCTCCACGGGGAAGGGCAGCACCAGCGTGGAGTTCTTCTCCGCCGCCACCGCCACCACCGTCTGCAGCAGCCGCAGTTGCAGGGCCGCCGGCTGGTCCGACATGACCGCGGCCGCCTCGGCCAGTTTCTTCGACGCCTGGAGCTCCGCGTCCGCGTTGATCACACGGGCCCGGCGCTCGCGGTCCGCCTCCGCCTGGCGGGCCATGGAGCGCTTCATCGTCTCCGGCAGGGACACGTCCTTGATCTCGACCCGGTCGATCTGGACGCCCCAGCCCACCGCCGGGCTGTCGATCATCAGCTCCAGGCCCTGGTTGAGCTTCTCCCGGTTGGAGAGCAGGTCGTCCAGGTCGGACTTGCCGATGATGGAGCGCAGCGAGGTCTGGGCCATCTGCGAGACGGCGAAGCGGTAGTCCTCCACCTCGATGATCGCGTTCGCCGGGTCGACCACCTTGAAGTAGACGACCGCGTCCACCCGCACCGTGACGTTGTCCCGCGTGATGCCCTCCTGGGCCGGCACCGGCATCGTCACGATCTGCATGTTCACTTTCCGGAGCCGGTCGATGCCGGGGACGATCACCGTGAAGCCCGGCCGCCGGATGCCCGCCCGCAGCCGGCCGAAGCGGAAGACCAGTCCCCGCTCGTACTGTTTCACCACCCGCGCGGCCGCTCCGAGATAGGCCGCGACTCCGATGCCCGCGGCGACGGCCGCTGTCAGCAGATCCTCGCCCATGACGGCCTCCTGCCCGACATACCCCTCATTTCACGGTATGCCCTGCGAGCGGGCTTATTCACGGCCCGCCCTACAACCAGGCCGCGAACTCCCACAGCAGTTCCGCGTCCCGGCGCCGCCCGGCGGCCAGCGCCCGGTTCCCCGACTCCACCGCCCGGAAGAGCGTCCAGCCCCGCAGCCGGTCCCGGTCCACCTCCAGGGCGTCCGCCAGCTTGTTCAGCCGGCGCCGGGCTCCGGCCGCCCCCGCGGAGGTGGCGACCTGGTCCTCCAGCCGGTCCCGGACCAGCCGGGCCAGGTCGTACGCCCGCTCGCCGACCAGCGGATCCGGGCCGACCGTCAGCCACGGAGCCCGCTCCCCGGCCAGCACCTTGCCCTGCCGGAAGTTGCCGTGCAGCAGCACTTCCTCCGGCGGGAACGCCGCCAGCTCCTCGCGGACGGCCAGCGCGGTGTCCGCGAGGGGGCGCAGCTGCTCCGGCGCCGCCCGCAGGGCTTCGGCCTGCTGCTCCGTACGCTGCGCCACCGTCTCGAAGGCGTGCCCCGCCGGCGGCGCCACCCAGAGCCTGCGCAGCGTGCCCGAGGCCTCCAGGAGCGCCTTGGCCTCCGGCAGCGAGCGCAGCGACACCTCCGGGTGGAGCCGCTCCAGCAGCAGCGCCCCGTCCTCCTCGTGGTAGCGGGTGTCGAGGACCCGTACGGCTCCAAAACCGCCCCAGTGCGCCAGCGCGGCGAGCTCCCGGTCGGGGCGGGCGTGCGGCGGCGCCAGCTTCAGCGCGGCCGGGGTCCCGTCGGCGTACCGGACGAGGACCACCAGGCTGCTGCGCCCGCCGGGGGCCTGCACCCGCTGGGCCCGTACCCCGCGCCGGGACAGCGCGGCCTCGGTGAGCCCCGGCAACTGCCGCAGCCAGTCCGCGTCCTGAGCCGTCTCCGGCAGCTCGCCGAGCGCCCGTACAAGCCGCTGCGGCGGTTCGAAAGCCATGCGTGCGTGGTCCCTTTCAGCTGGGCTGAGCCCGTCGCGCTACTCTCTGCGCTTTTCCGCGAGCCCAGGGAAGGCTACGCCGACACCACGCCAGCGTGCCGCGCCGACGGCCGCGGCGCGCAGCGCGTCGGCCGCCTCGCGGCGCAGCGGGCCCTCCGCCGCCCGCACCAGATCCGAGTACGCGCCCGCCACCCGGTCCTCGATGTCGGCGGCCAGCCGCTCGGCGTCGGCGGGCCCGCGCACCTCGAAGGGCAGGACGTACGCGGCCTCCGCGGCCCGGGGCGAGCCCCCCAGCTCCCGTACGGTCCGGGTGAGCGCGTCCCGTCGCGCGAGGTGGCTGCCGTAGGCCTCCCTGGCCTGCGCCGCACGGGCGGCGTCGGCCCGGGCGCCGATCACCCCGTAGCCGTAGGCGGCCGCGTGCTCGGCGGCGAGCGCCGCCTGCGCGGCCTGAAGGGCCCGGCCGGCGGAGGAGGGTTCCGGCTTCACGGCTTGTCTCCCGGGGTCGAGGTCAGCAGGTACGCGTGTACGGCGCCGCAGGCGGCCACCGAGGCCAGCATCCGGGCCAGCTCCCCGGGGGCGGCGGCGAGGTCGATGGTCCGGGCCTCGGACAGGCTCCGCTCGGCGTCCGCCAGCGCGGTCAGGGCGTCGGTCTCCTTCGGGGGCACCGCGGGCGCCGGGCTCGCCGTGCCGGCGCCGGCGGGGGCGGCGCCCGGGGGCGACGGCGCGGGGGAGGTGCCCGCGCCGTCGCCGCGGAAGGCGAGGGCCGGGATGTGCGCCGCGACGGCGGCGCGCAGCGGGGCGAGCCGCCGCGCGAGTGCGGGATGGGCCGCGGCGGTGGCGTCGTAACGTTCCAGCAGTCGCTCACTGTCACGAACGGCTGCCTCGCGCATCCGCCGTTCGAGGGGCACCCCGAAGGCGTGGTCGAGCGAGACCCGGCCGGTGCACCCGGTGAGCAGCGCGGTACCGGCGGCGCCCGCGGCACCGGCGAGCAGGCTCCTGCGCGAGGGTCTCGGAGGCATGGTCAAGGAAGGCACGGCGGCGTCCTCGGGGGTGGTGGCGGGGCAGGGTGTGATCACGTTACCCGGGGTCCCGGCCGGAGGGCGGACGGCAACACCCTCCGCGACCGGATACCCTTTGACCTGACACACGACGGACATCACAACAGCACACGCGGCCGAGGAGTCACCCGGATGAGCACCACCCAGAGCGACAGGCTGCGCGGACTGCTGGAGCCGCTCGTCGCCGCCAAGGGCCTGGACCTGGAGGAGATCGAGATCTCCCGGGCGGGTAAGCGCCGGATGCTGCGCATCATCGTGGACTCCGACGAAGGCGTGGAGCTGGACGCGTGTGCCGAGCTGAGCCGCGAGGTCTCCGACAAGCTCGACGAGACCGACGCGATGGGTGAGGACGAGTACGTCCTCGAAGTGAGCTCGCCGGGCGCCGACCGCCCGCTGACCGAGCACCGTCACTACGTCCGGGCGATCGGCCGCCTCGTCAAGTTCCAGCTGGCCGAGAGCGGGGAACTGATCGCCCGCGTTCTCGACGCCGACGACGAGGGCCTGGAGCTCGAAGTCCCGGGTGTGAAGGGCCGCAAGGCGACCACCCGCCGTATTGCTTTCACCGACATCGCCAAGGCGCGTGTCGAGATCGAGTTCAGCCGCAAGGACAAGAAGGAAGAGGAGGCGTAGCCGTGGACATCGACATGAGTGCCCTGCGGGGTCTGGTCCGGGAGAAGGAGATCTCCTTCGACCTGCTCGTCGAGGCGATCGAGTCGGCCCTCCTCATCGCGTACCACCGGACCGAGGGCAGTTTCCGGCGCGCACGCGTCGAGCTGGACCGCACCAACGGTCACGTGGTCGTGTGGGCGACGGAAGACCCGAAGGACCTCGAAGAGGGCCAGGAACCCAAGGAGTTCGACGACACCCCGTCGGACTTCGGACGCATCGCCGCGACGACGGCCAAGCAGGTGATCCTGCAGCGTCTGCGCGACGCCGAGGACGACCTCACCTTCGGTGAGTTCGCCGGCCGTGAGGGCGATGTCATCACCGGCGTCGTCCAGCAGGGCAAGGACCCCAAGAACGTCCTGGTCGACATCGGCAAGATGGAGGCCATGCTGCCGGTGCAGGAGCAGGTACCCGGTGAGGAGTACACGCACGGTCTGCGCCTGAAGGCGTACGTCGTGCGGGTGGCGAAGGGTGTCCGCGGTCCGTCCGTGACGCTGTCGCGGACCCACCCCAACCTCGTGAAGAAGCTCTTCTCGCTGGAGGTCCCGGAGATCGCCGACGGCAGCGTCGAGATCTCGGCGATCGCCCGTGAGGCCGGTCACCGCACCAAGATCGCCGTACGGTCCACCCGCTCGGGCCTGAACCCGAAGGGCGCCTGCATCGGCCCCATGGGCAGCCGGGTGCGCAATGTGATGGCCGAGCTGCACGGCGAGAAGATCGACATCGTGGACTGGTCGGACGACCCGGCGGAGATGGTCGCGAACGCGCTGTCACCCGCCCGGGTGAGCAAGGTCGAGGTCGTCGACTGGGACACGCGCTCCGCCCGGGTGACCGTGCCCGACTACCAGCTGTCCCTGGCCATCGGCAAGGAGGGCCAGAACGCCCGCCTCGCCGCGCGGCTCACCGGCTGGCGCATCGACATCCGTCCCGACACCGAGCAGCCTTCGGACGGCGACGGGGAATAAACCGGTACCGGCCGGAGCTGTCCGGACGGTAGACAGGATCAGGACCGGGCGCGGCCGGGCTTTCGGCTGCGCGTCGCGGACCTGTCGATCACGACAACATCCGTTCGATTTTTCGCCTGAAGGGGTGAGGTCGCTACGGGGAGGTAGACTGAGGCGTGTCTGGCCGGACGCAAGCCCGCGCATGCCCCGAACGCACCTGTGTCGGGTGCCGGGAGCGAGCGGCCAAGAACGATCTGCTGCGCATCGTGGCGATCGGGGACGAATGCGTCCCCGACCAACGCGGTACGCTGCCCGGCCGGGGTGCCTACGTGCACCCCGCCGTGGTCTGCCTCGACCAGGCGGTCCGCCGCCGGGCGTTCCCCCGGGCCCTTCGGGCCGGCGGAGCGCTCGACACGACGGAACTGCGCAAAGCCGTGGCCGGTGAGGCAGGGGCGACACCGTAAGAAGTAAGGCGCACGGATGCCTCCGTGCGGTCAGGTACCTCGCGAGTTGGAAGTAGGTCGAGATTGCGATGAGCACTCGATGAGTACGCGATGAGTACGCCCATGAAGTAGCGACGGTCCGGCGTAACCCGGACCTAAAAGGAGCGAAGTGGCTAAGGTCCGGGTATACGAACTCGCCAAGGAGTTCGGAGTGGAGAGCAAGGTCGTCATGGCCAAGCTCCAAGAACTCGGTGAATTCGTCCGTTCGGCGTCCTCGACGATCGAGGCGCCGGTTGTACGCAAGTTGACTGACGCACTGCAGGGGCCCGGCGGCAACGCCGGCAAGTCCGCTGCGAAGCCCGGCGCGCCCCGCAAGGCCGCGCCCGCCAAGCCCGCGGCGCCCTCCCCGGCCGCCGCGGCACGTCCCGCTGCCCCGAAGCCCGGCGTACCGGCCCCCAAGCCGGTCGTCGCCGAGGCTCCGTCCGCCAGCGCCCCGGTGACTCCGGCCGCATCCGGCCCGCGTCCCGGTCCCAAGGCTCCGGCCGCCCCGAAGCCCGCTCCGGCGGCTCCCGTGGCGACCGAGTTCACCGCGCCTCCGGCGGCTCCGGCCACCCCGGCGCGTACCGAGCGTCCCGCCGGTGCGGCCCCCGGTCCGCGTCCGGCGCAGCAGCGTCCCGCGGCCCAGGGCGGCCAGTCCGGCGCCCGTCCCGGCGCCCCGCGCCCGGCCGGCACCGCCCCCGGCGGCCCGTCCCAGCGCCCCGCCGGCGGTCCTGGCTCCCAGGCCCCGCGTCCGCAGGGCTCCCGTCCGGCGGGTCCCCGCCCGGGCAACAACCCCTTCACCTCTGGTGGCTCCACCGGCATGGCGCGCCCGCAGGCGCCCCGTCCGGCCGGCGCGCCCCGTCCCGGTGCCCCCGGCGCCGGTGGCGGCCAGGGTGCTCCCCGCCCGCAGGGTGGTCCCGGCGGCGCCGGTGCCGGACGGCCGCAGGGCCCCGGCGGCGCCCGTCCGAACCCGGGCGGCATGCCGCGTCCGCAGGGCGGTGCCCCGCGACCCGGTGGTGCTCCCGGTGGTAACCGTCCGAACCCGGGCATGATGCCGCAGCGTCCCGCTGCCGGTGGTCCCGGTCCGCGTCCCGGCGGCGGCCCCGGTGGCCGTGGTCCCGGTGCCGGTGGCGCCGGTCGTCCCGGTGGCGGCGGCGCTCGTCCCGGTGGTGGCGGCGGCGGCTTCGCCGGCCGTCCGGCCGGTCCGGGCTCGCGTCCCGGCGGCGGTGGCGGCTTCGGCGGCCCGCGTCCCGGTGGCGGCGGCTTCGGCGGCGGTCCGGCCGGTGCCGGCGGCGGCGGTCGTCCCGGCTTCGGTGGACGTCCCGGCGGTCCCGGTGCCCGTGGTGGCACGCAGGGTGCCTTCGGCCGTCCCGGCGGTCCGGCCCGTCGTGGCCGCAAGTCGAAGCGTCAGAGGCGCCAGGAGTACGAGGCCATGCAGGCCCCGTCCGTCGGCGGCGTGATGCTGCCCCGCGGCCACGGCGAGACCGTTCGCCTGTCGCGCGGTGCGTCCCTCACCGACTTCGCGGAGAAGATCAACGCCAACCCGGCGTCGCTCGTCGCCGTGATGATGAACCTCGGCGAGATGGTCACTGCCACGCAGTCCGTCTCCGACGAGACCCTCGAAATGCTGGCCGGCGAGATGAACTACGTCGTTCAGATCGTCAGCCCGGAGGAAGAGGACCGCGAGCTCCTCGAGGGCTTCGACATCGAGTTCGGCGAGGACGAGGGCGGCGAGGAATTCCTCATGCCGCGTCCGCCGGTCGTGACCGTCATGGGTCACGTCGACCACGGTAAGACCCGACTGCTCGACGCCATCCGCAAGACGAACGTCGTTGCGGGCGAGGCCGGCGGCATCACGCAGCACATCGGTGCGTACCAGGTCGGTACCGAGGTCAACGGTGAAGAGCGCAAGATCACCTTCATCGACACCCCGGGTCACGAGGCGTTCACCGCCATGCGTGCCCGTGGTGCCAAGTCGACCGACATCGCGATCCTCGTGGTGGCGGCCAACGACGGTGTCATGCCGCAGACGATCGAGGCGCTGAACCACGCCCAGGCGGCCGGCGTGCCGATCGTGGTCGCGGTCAACAAGATCGACGTCGAGGGTGCCGACCCGGTCAAGGTGCGCGGTCAGCTCACCGAGTTCGGTCTGGTCGCCGAGGAGTACGGCGGCGACACGATGTTCGTCGACATCTCCGCCAAGCAGGGTCTGCACATCGACGCCCTGCTGGAGGCCGTCGTCCTCACCGCCGACGCCTCGCTCGACCTGCGCGCCAACCCGGAGCAGGACGCTCAGGGTATTGCGATCGAGTCCCACCTCGACCGCGGCCGCGGTGCCGTCGCCACCGTCCTCGTCCAGCGCGGTACCCTCCGCGTCGGCGACACGATGGTCGTGGGCGACGCCTACGGCCGAGTGCGCGCCATGCTCGACGACAAGGGCAACAACGTCGAGGAAGCGGGTCCCTCGACCCCCGTCCTGGTCCTGGGTCTCACCAACGTCCCCGGCGCCGGCGACAACTTCCTCGTCGTGGACGAGGACCGCACGGCCCGTCAGATCGCCGAGAAGCGTGCTGCGCGAGAGCGCAACGCCAACTTCGCCAAGCGTGTCCGCCGGGTGTCCCTGGAAGACCTCGACTCGGTCCTCAAGGCCGGTCTCGTCCAGGAACTCAACCTCATCATCAAGGGCGACGCGTCCGGTGCGGTCGAGGCTCTCGAGTCCTCGCTGCTCCAGCTCGACGTCGGTGAAGAGGTCGACATCCGCGTCCTGCACCGCGGTGTGGGTGCGGTCACCGAGTCCGACATCAACCTGGCGATGGGCTCCGACGCCATCGTCATCGGCTACAACGTCCGTGCGGCCGGCCGTGCCGCGCAGATGGCGGAGCGCGAGGGTGTCGACGTCCGGTACTACTCGGTGATCTACCAGGCCATCGAGGAGATCGAGGCGGCCCTGAAGGGTCTCCTCAAGCCGGAGTACGAAGAGGTCGAGCTCGGTACCGCGGAGGTCCGCGAGGTCTTCCGCTCGTCCAAGCTGGGCAACATCGCCGGTGTCCTCATCCGGTCCGGCGAGGTCAAGCGCAACACCAAGGCGCGGCTCCTGCGCGATGGCAAGGTCATCGCGGAGAACCTCACCATCTCCGGTCTGCGCCGCTTCAAGGACGACGTCACCGAGATCCGCGAAGGCTTCGAGGGTGGTATCAACCTCGGAAACTTCAACGACATCAAGGTCGACGACGTCATCGCGACGTACGAGATGCGCGAGAAGCCCCGCGCGTAATCGCGTGGCGGAACGCACCGTGTCGTAACCGGGGCCGGTCGGCGGAATATCCGTCGATCGGCCCCGGCCGTTGCGTGTACGGTTCTGGTGACCCTGCCGAGCGTCGGCCGGCAGGCCACCGAACCCGGACCGGCGGGACATCCGGAACCGCATGTACGTGGGGACTCTGTCCTTCGACCTGCTCCTCGGCGACGTCCACTCGCTGAAGGAGAAACGCTCCGTCGTCCGGCCCATCGTCGCCGAGCTCCAGCGCAAGTTCTCTGTGAGCGCGGCCGAAGTGGGCGACCAGGACCTGCACCGCAGGGCCCGTATAGGGGTAGCCCTGGTCAGTGGGGACGCGGGGTTTGTCTCGGACGTACTCGACCGCTGCGAGCGGCTGGTCGCGGCACGTCCGGAAGTGGAGCTGCTGTCCGTACGACGGCGCATCCACGGTGATGAAGACTGATTGCTTGTCTGCAAGAAAGAAGGAGACGGACCAGTGGCCGACAATGCGCGGGCGAAGAAGCTGGCGGACCTCATCCGGGAGGTGGTGGCCGAGAAGCTGCAGCGTGGTGTCAAGGACCCCCGCCTCGGGACGCACGTGACCATCACGGACACCCGCGTCACCGGAGACCTGCGGGAGGCCACGGTCTTCTACACGGTGTACGGCGACGACGAGGACCGGGCCAGCGCGGCAGCGGGCCTGGAGAGCGCCAAGGGCGTACTGCGCTCCGCGGTCGGCCGGGCGGCGGGAACCAAGTTCACGCCCACCCTGACCTTCATCGCGGACGCCCTCCCGGAGAACGCCAAGACCATCGAGGACCTCCTCGACAAGGCGCGCGCCTCCGACGCCCAGGTGCGCGAGGTCTCCTCCGGCGCCACCTACGCGGGAGAGCCCGACCCGTACAAGAAGCCGGGCGAGGACGACGAGGACACAGCCGCGGAATGAGCACCGACGCAGGGAAGACTCCGAAGACTCCAGGGGGTCCCTCCCGGCCGGAGGCCGGGGGAGGCCTTGTCATCGTCGACAAGCCCTCCGGCTTCACCTCGCACGACGTGGTCGCCAAGATGCGCGGGATCGCCAAGACCCGCCGCGTCGGCCACGCCGGCACGCTCGACCCGATGGCGACGGGCGTGCTGGTCCTGGGCATCGAGAAGGCCACCAAGCTCCTCGGCCACCTCGCGCTCACGGAGAAGGAGTACCTCGGCACGATCCGCCTGGGCCAGAACACCCTGACGGACGACGCCGAGGGCGAGGTCACCTCGTCCACGGACGCCTCCCGGGTCACCCGGGAGGCCGTGGACGCGGCCATCGCCAAGCTGTCCGGCGAGATCATGCAGGTCCCGTCCAAGGTCAGCGCCATCAAGATCAAGGGCGTGCGCTCCTACAAGCGGGCGCGCGACGGCGAGGACTTCGAGATCCCGGCCAGGCCGGTGACCATCTCGTCGTTCCAGGTGTACGACCTGCGCGAGGCGCAGGCCGAGGACGGCACCAAGGTGCTCGACCTCATCGTCTCCGTCGTCTGCTCCAGCGGTACGTACATCCGCGCCCTGGCCCGCGACCTCGGCGCCGACCTCGGCGTCGGCGGGCACCTGACGGCGCTGCGCCGCACGCGGGTGGGCCCGTACAAGATCGACCGGGCGCGGACCCTGGAGCAGCTCCAGGAGGAGCTGACCGTCATGCCCATCGGTGAGGCGGCCGCCGCGGCCTTCCCGCGCTGGGACCTCGACGCCCGGCGGGCCGCGCTGCTCGCCAACGGTGTGCGCATCGAGATGCCGGCGGAGTACGAGGCCGGAAAGACGGTGGCGGTCTACGGACCGCAGGGGCAGCTGCTCGGGCTCGTCGAGAGCAAGGGCGGAAAGGCGAAGTCCCTCGCGGTCTTCGTCTGACCCGCGGGCCGGGCCGGGCCGGTCGTGAACCGGCCCGGCTCTGCGTCGGGGGCGGTCGTGAACCGGCCGTGGCCCCGGCTCTGATGATGTTGACGTGGAGCGGCGAGCGCACATGTTCAGCGGCTCGCCGCTCCACGACCCCCCTCGGGTAGGTCTCTATCCACCCGGACCCTCGTTTTCACCCGTCCGAGCAGGCGCTCGGAGTGAATGGAGGAGTGAAGGGGGGCGCGTTGGCCCCGCGTGCGCTGGCGGGCTGATCCTCACCTCCCGGCCGTCGCGCGTACGGGGCTGAGCGCCCGGCGGACGGTGGAGCCCCTCGGCGGGCGGCTTCGGAGGGGACCTGACGATATGACACAGGGCTGGTCCCAGCCAGATGCCGATGCGGGGCACCGGCCACCGGCATGGCAGTCTTAGACCTGCAAGAGGCAATCAGTACAACTACACGGTTCGGGCGAGGAGCGGTCACAGTGCAGCGCTGGCGTGGCTTGGAGGACATCCCCCAGGACTGGGGACGCAGCGTCGTCACCATCGGCTCCTACGACGGTGTGCACCGAGGGCATCAGCTGATCATCGGACGGGCCGTGGCCAAGGCGCGCGCGCTCGGCGTCCCCTCCGTCGTCGTCACCTTCGATCCCCACCCCAGCGAGGTGGTCCGCCCCGGCAGCCACCCGCCGATCCTGGCCACGTACGACCGGCGTGCCCAACTGATGGCCGGGCTGGGCGTGGACGCCCTGCTGATCCTGCCCTTCACGGCGGAGTTCTCGAAGCTGTCCCCGGCCGACTTCATCGTCAAGGTGCTCGTGGACAAGCTGCACGCGCGCGCCGTGATCGAGGGCCCCAACTTCCGCTTCGGCCACCGGGCCGCCGGAAACGTCGACTTCCTCCGCGAGCTGGGCGCCACCTACGACTACGAGGTCGAGGTCGTGGACCTGGTCGAGAGGGGCGAGGCGGGCGGCGGCGTGCCGTTCTCCTCGACCCTCGCGCGCAAGCTGGTCGCCCAGGGCGACATGGAGGGCGCGGCCGAGGTCCTGGGCCGGCCGCACCGGGTCGAGGGGGTCGTGGTGCGCGGTGCGCAGCGCGGCCGCGAGCTCGGCTACCCGACGGCGAACGTGGAGACGCAGCCGCACACCGCGATCCCGGCGGACGGCGTGTACGCGGGCTGGCTGACCGCCGCCGGCGAGCGCATGCCGGCGGCGATCTCGGTGGGGACGAACGTGCAGTTCGACGCCACGGAGCGGACGGTGGAGGCGTACGCCATCGACCGGATCGGGCTGGACCTGTACGGCATGCACGTGGCCGTCGACTTCCTCGCCTACGTCCGCGGGATGGCGAAGTTCGATTCCCTGGACGGGCTGCTGGAGGCCATCGCGGACGATGTGAAGCGGGCGCGCGTGCTGACGGACGCGTACGACGCGGAGCGCTGACCCCCCGCTGCGATTTTTCGCATGAGGGCCCGTACTGCCCGGATCTTGGATTCTGAGGCGGTACGGGCCCTTCTTGCTGCCGTCTTCGTCAGCCGAGACGGGGGTCGCGCGGCGGCTGGGGCTGCTGGTGCGGGGCCTGCGGCTGCTGCCAGGGCTGACCCGGCTGCGGGTGCTGCGGGTAGGGCTGGCCGTAGGGCTGCGGGGGCTGCGCGTACGGGGACGGGCCCTGAGGCTGCCCGTACGGCTGGGGCTGGCCAGGCTGCGGCTGTGCAGGCTGCTGCTGGTGGTGTTGCTGCTGGGGCGGCTGGCCGGGCTGGGGCTGCTGCGGCGTTCCCCAGTGGTTCTGCGGGGTCTGCTGCTGGGCCCGGAGAAAGTCCTCCGCCACGAGGGCGGAGAGGTTGAAGTACGCCTCGCGGGTCTTGGGCCGCATCAGGTCGAGATCGACCTCGGCGCCGGCCGCGAGGTGCTCGTCGAAGGGGACCACGACGACGCCGCGGCAGCGGGTCTCGAAGTGCTGCACGATGTCTTCGACCTTGATCATCTTGCTCGTCTCGCGCACCCCCGAGATGACGGTGAGGGAGCGGGAGACGAGGTCGGCGTACCCGTGCGCGGACAGCCAGTCGAGCGTGGTGCTGGCGCTGCTGGCGCCGTCCACGGACGGCGTGGAGATGATGATCAGCTGATCGGCCAGGTCCAGGACGCCGCGCATGGCGGAGTAGAGGAGGCCGGTGCCCGAGTCGGTGAGGACGATCGGGTACTGGCGGCCCACCGTCTCTATGACGCGGCGGTAGTCCTCGTCGTTGAAGGTGGTGGAGACGGCCGGGTCCACGTCGTTGGCGATGATCTCCAGACCGGAGGGGGCCTGTGAGGTGAACCGCCGGATGTCCATGTACGAGTTCAGGTACGGGATCGCCTGGACCAGGTCCCGGATCGTGGCGCCGGTCTCGCGGCGGACGCGGCGACCGAGGGTGCCGGCGTCGGGGTTCGCGTCGATGGCCAGGATCTTGTCCTGGCGCTCGGTGGCGAGGGTGGCGCCGAGAGCCGTGGTCGTGGTGGTCTTGCCGACGCCGCCCTTGAGGCTGATGACGGCGATGCGGTAGCAGGACAGGACCGGGGTGCGGATCAGTTCCAGCTTGCGTCGGCGTTCCGCGTCGGCGGCCTTGCCTCCGAAGCGGAACAGGCCTCCGCCGCTGCCTCCCGCGGCGCCGCCGCCGTTGTTCTTCGGCTTCTGCTTGCCGCGCAGTAGACGGTCCGAGGACAGCTCGACGGCGGCGGTGTAGCCGAGCGGCGCCCCACCGGTGGCCGGGCCGGCCGCGTAACGGGGGTCGTGCGGTTGTACCTGCGGCTGCGGGTGGTGCGGCTGGGGCTGGGCGTGCTGCGGGTGCTGGCCGACGGGCCACTGCGTCTGGGCGCGGGGGTCGTGGTGCGGGGGCTGGGCCTGCGGCTGCGGCTGGGCCTGCGGTTGGGCGGGCGGCGGGAAGCCGTAGGAGCCCTGAGCAGCGAAGGCGGGCGGCAGCGGCGGCAGTTCACCACCGCTTCCGGGAGCGCCGAACGGGCTCTCCGGTCCGGGCTGCGGGGCGGCGTCCGCCGGAGTGTCGCGCGGGCTGGTGCCGGTCCCCACGTACGCGGCCTCGGCGGCACGGCCGGGTGCGTCCTGCTCGTGCGGTGCGGATGCCGGTGCGGGCGTCGCGTACGGGGACGGGGTGGCGTACTCGGTCGGGATCGACGTCTCGACGGGCGCCGCCGGGGCGTCCTGCTCCTGCGGCGCGGGTGCCGATGCCGGGTACGGCGCGGCGGGGGGTGCGAACGGCGCGGGCGGAGCGGCCTGCTCGACCGAGAAGTGGGCCGGGGACGGCGAAGCCGGGCTTGGGGCGGATGCCGGTGCCGTGTAGGGCGCGGGCGGGGCGTCCTGGTCCTGCGGTGCCAACGGCGGGTAGGGCGCCGGGGGTGCGAACGGCGCGGGCGGAGCGGCCTGCGCGGCCTGCTCGACCGAGAAGTGGGCCGGGGACGGCGAAGCCTTGCTTTCGGCGGGTGCCGGATCCCCGTACGGGGCGGCTTGGGCCTCCGCCGGAGCGGGGGTCGGTGCCGTGGCCTGTTCCTGCGGGGTGGCGTAGGAAGTCGGCGGGGTGTCCGCGGGGGTGGGCGCCTCGACGGGCACCGCCGGGGCGTCCGGTTCCTGCGGCGCCGATGCCGAGTACGGCGTCGCGGGGGCCTCGGCGGGCGCGGGCTGGACGACTTGCTCGACCGAGAAGTGGGCCGGGGACGACGAAGCCTTGCTTTCGCCGGGTGCCGGCTCCGTGTACGGCGCGGCCTTGGCCTCCGCCGGAGCGGGCGCGGGGGGTGTGAACGGCGCGGGCTGAGCGGCCCGTTCTGCCGCGTCCTGAACCGCCTGCTCGATCGAGAACGGAGCCCGGGACGGCGAAGCCTTGCTTTCCGCGACTTCCGGGTCCCTGACCGGCTCGGCCTGGACCTCCGCCGGAGCCGAGGTCGGTGCCGGCGGTGTGTAGGGCGCCGCAGGGGCGTCCTGGTCTTGCGGTGCCGGTGCCGAGTACGGCGTCGGTGGGGCCTCCGCCGGAGCGGAGGTCGGTGCCGGCGGTGTGTACGGCGCGGGCGGGGCGTCCTGGTCCTGCGGTGCCGGTGCCGGGTACGGCGTCGGCGGCGCCTCCGCCGGGGCGGGGGTCGGTGCCGAGTACGGCGCGGGCGGGGCGGCCTGCTGCCGGGGGGCCTCCGCCGGGGCCGCGTAGGGGGCGGGCGACGGCGTGGGTGTGTCCGCGCCCTCGGACGGAAGTCGCGGGGCCGGGGGAGTCAGCCGCATCGGCGGGGGCGGGGCCACGTCCGACGGGCGGTGCGGTTCGAAGCCGCTGCCCTCGGGCAGCCCCGGCACCGGCGTGGCCGAGGGCGCGCCCTGGGTGTACCAGGCCGGCGGGGTGTAGTCGATGGTGAACTCGCCCGTCAGTTCCTGTTCGGCGTCGGACTGATCGTCCGTCGGGACGTCCCACGCCCCGCCGCGCCTCTCGTTCCGATCGCCGCTCACTGGTCCTCCTGGTTTGTCGAACACTGGTCCGGCGCCCACCTCGACGCCACGCCCGCACTCAGCCTAATCGCGCCCGGCCCCGATGTCCGCCGCCCCCGGGGCGCGCCCCCGCCGGCCGGCGCCGTCGTCCCGCTCCATGAGGTCGTCGCCGGGCTCCCCCAACCGCCCGGCAGCCTCAGTCGATACGGCGCGACGCACCCAGCAGGCCCGTCTCCGCCTCCGTCCCCCGCGTCATCACGAACTGCCGGTCCAGCGCCGTGCACCACAGCGTCACCCCGTCGCCCAGCGTCGGCAGCGCGTGCACCGCCGGCCGCGGCAGGTTCATCAGGCGGCCGATCCGCTCCGCCTCGTCCGGGGACACGCGCTGCACGCCCACCAGTGACGACTGCTGGAGCAGCCGCGGCGCCCTCGGGCTCAGATACGGCAGCAGGGTCAGCACCGACTGCCACGGCCCGGCCACCACCCGCCCCCGCGGCGGCTGCATCCCGCAGTCGCGGACCACCAGCACCGGGCTGCCCGCCGAGGCGCCCTGCGGCGGTACCCGGCCCACCTCGTGCAGGGTCACGCACTGCTGTCCGCCGCCGGCCGCCTGGGCCAGCGCCGACCACACCTGCCCGCGGCCCGTCTCCACCGCCACCCGTGCCCCGGTGGCGGCCGCGCGCAGCGCCAGCACCTGCGCCGTCCACAGACCGCCGATGAGCGTCACCTCGTACGGTGTCGGCCGGTTGATGCCGAGCACCGCCGGCCGCCCCTCGGAGTCCACGCCGATGACGACCCCGTCGTCCCCGATGGGCAGCGCCAGTACGTCCAAGTCGGCCGCGGGCAGCACATGCCGTTCCCGCCGGGGGCCGATCAGTCCGAATCCGCCTCTCATCGCGCCCCTCCGAGCGGCAGCGAAGCCAGCAGCCCCGGTACCTGTTCGCGGTCGAGGCGGACCAGCCCGGCCTTCACACCCCGCGCCGTCCGCTCCAACTCCCGGCGAGCCGTCACCAGTTCCTCATCGCTGCGCCCGGTCACCCGTACGTACCCGGCCAGCGCCACGCCCTGGCGCCCCGCCGGGGCCAGCGTCAGGCTGAAGTTCGTCGCGAGCGCGGGCAGCGAGGTCAGCAGCGCCACGAACTGCGGCAGCGCGGCCGCTCCGCCGCCGCCCAACCGCGGCCAGCGGCCTATCCAGTACGTCGTGTGCCGGCGGTCGTCGCAGCGCCAGGTCCGCGCCGTCTCCTCCGTACGCCGCCCCGTGCCGGCGGTCCGCCCGGCCTGGGTGATCGCCATCGGGTTCGCGCACGAGGAGGTGGCCAGCGCGGCCGTCAGCTCCTGCTCGGTCAGTACGGCGGCCTGGAAACCGGCGCCGGCCAGCCGGCTCGCCAGCTGGTCCGCTGCTCGCACCACACACCGCTGCGCGCCCCCGAGGCCGCCGCCGCGCGCGGTGACGGCTTCCGGGCACAGTTCCGGATCGAGCTTCAGCGCGATCCACGTCAGCCGCACGGCCGGGGAACCCGTCTGGGCCTGCAACGGCGCGTAGTTGCGCGTGGCCATCGACTGGGCGGGCAGATGCGGGGCCGGCGCCGGCTGCGTGTGCTGCACCAACTGCGCGGACTCCAGCCGGATGCCGTCCACTTCGAGGATGTCCCGGACGACGGCCAGGGGCAGCGGCCGCGCCGCCCGGTCGGGCCGCAGCGCGGTGGCTCCCATGTCCACCTGGACGACCGCGGTCAGGAAGGTGCCGTCGCCGATCATCCCGACCGGCCGCCGGTCGCGGTCGCTGAACGTCAGGGTCCGCAGGGCCGGATCGGCCTCGACCAGCGGGGCCAGCCCCGGCTCGATGTCCTCGGGCACGGTCACGGAGGCGGCCCGGCGCCGCCGTGCGCGCAGGGCCAGCGCGCCGCCGATCCACTCGGGCAGGGAGCGCCGGTGGCGGCGTACGACCGCGAGCACCACCAAGGCGAGTGCCAGCGCACCGGCGGGGACCAGCAGCAGCGGTTCGACCACCCAGGCCACCAGCAGGGCCGCCGCGGCGAGCTGAAGCAGTACGAGTTGTTGCAATCGGAACGGTCCGAAGCGGCCAGGGCTCGATTCCGGATGCGGTACCACCCCGCCGCGTGCGGATGCGGCCGCGCCCGTCTGCTCCTGCGCCACGGTGGCCATCACGCGCACACCTCCCCTTCCACGGGGCCAGCCCCCGTGAGTCCCGGCGCTGAGCGGCACCCGCCGCACGGCTCCGGGACTTCCCCAATCCACCCCGACATGCCCCTGATTGCCCGGTCCGCAAGGCGCTGAGCGGCAAGGTCACCCTACCCGGCCCCCGCATACCCTCCGTCAAGAGGCATAGTAGGTGCCCGGTCCGACAATCGAGGCCCGGGGACCGTCCTCACCGGCCGGGCCGTGCGGGGAGAAGCAGGCGGTCATGGCATCACGACGCGATGAGCTCAACGCGTACACGTTTGCGAAGCGGCGCACGGTGGCCGCGTTCCTCCAGCCCTCCGCCACGGGAACCGAGGAGGGCGCGCCGCGGCCCTTGCGAGCCGTCGTCCCCGGCATGGTCATCGGAGCGCTCGTGCTCGCCGGCTTCGGCGCCTGGGGCATGTTCAAGCCAACGGCTCCCAAGGGCTGGGCGGCGCCCGGTGCGCAGGTCATCGTCGGCAAGCAGTCGACCACCCGGTACGTGGTCCTGACGACCAAGGCCGACGGCAAGGAGCAGACCCGGCTCCACCCGGTGCTGAACCTGGCCTCCGCCCGGCTGCTGCTGGACCCGCAGAAGTTCAAGGTCGTCCACGTCGACGACAAGGTCCTGGACGCCGGAAAGCCGCCGCGCGGTCCCATCATCGGCATTCCGTACGCCCCCGACCGGCTGCCCGCCAAGGCGGATGCCGGCAAGGCCAAGCGCTGGGCGGTCTGCCAGCAGCCGGGCGGCAACGGCCGCGGAGTGCAGAGCGCCACCTTCGTCCTCGCCGACCGCGAGGCAGGCCTGATGGACGACACCCGCAAGGTCACCGACACGCAGGCGCTGTACGTCCAGAGCACCGGCGCGGGCAAGGAGCGGTACCTGGTGGACTCGACGGGCCGGAAGTACGAGTTCCCGGAGGGCACCCCGGCCGCCGGGACGATGACCACTGCCCTCGTGGGCACCGGCGCCCTCCCCCAGCAGGTCACCGAGCAGTGGCTGGCGACCCTCGACACGGGCGCGGACCTCGCCTTTCCGCATCTGCCGGGCCGGGTCGGCGCCAACGCCGGGGTCCAGGGCCTGGCCGGCGCCGACAACAAGGTCGGCATGGTGCTCAAGGCCCAGACCGGCAGCGGCACACAGCACTACGTGGTGCTGCCCGGGAAGGTCGCCCCGGTCTCCGACTTCATCGCCTGGCTGCTGATCTCGGCCCCGGCGACCGACGGCCTCGACATGCACGGCAAGCCGCGCGAGGTCGACCTCCAGTCCCTCCTTCCCGACGCCAGCCCGTTCCTGGGCGATGCCACGTGGCCGCAGAGGAAAACGGAACGGATCAACCACACGGCTCCCGCCACCGGGGTGGCGGCCGCGACCGGCGCCGGGTCCGGCGACCGCGACACCGTCTGCAACGTCCTGCGCGCCGTCGACGGCCAGGGCAACCAGACGCTGAGCACCTGGGCCGGCTCCGCCTTCCCCGTCGACATCACCGCCAGTGGCACGAGCGCGTACGTCACACCCGGTTCGGGCCTGCTCTACACCCAGGTGCAGGGCAAGCAGACCACGGCCGGCGGCGCCCTCTTCCTGGTCACCGACACCGGTCTGCGGTACGCCGTCCAGGCCAACGGTGACAGCGACGCCGAGCAGTCGCGGATCGGCGCACCCGACGAGCAGGCCAAGGCCACCGCGGACGGCCGCCCCGAGGCCAGCCAGGCGCAGATCCGGCTCGGCTACGGAGGGATCGCACCGGCCATGGTGCCCATCGCGTGGTCGGAGTTCCTCTCGAAGGGGCCCCGGCTGGACACCAACTCCGCGCGCCAGCCGCAGGGTTCCTGAGGATGCCGCCGATGCCGATGCCGATGCCGATGCCGACGTCGCTGAGCCGCCGCCACCGACGCCGCCCGTACGCGCGGTGCGCGCCGCTGCTCATCGCCGCCCTCACCCTCGTCCCCGTCTCCGCCGCGGTCTCCGCCGCCCCCGTCTCCGCGCCCGCGCCGCAGCCCCCGTACGCCCTGCGCCTCGCCGGCGCCGGGGAGTGCACCTTCCCCATGAAGAAGCAGATCGAGGACCGCCCCTGGGCCCTCCAGCGGCTCCTCCTCGACGCCCTCTGGGCCGAGACCAAGGGCAGGGGCACGGACGGCAAGGGCGTCCGGGTGGCGGTCATCGACACCGGCGTGGACCGCGCCAACCCGCAGCTCAGCGCCGCCGTCGACGCGGGCGCGGGCAAGGACCTGATCAACCCCGGGGGCGGCGACGGTACGACCGACACCGTCGGGCACGGCACCAAGGTCGCGGGGCTGATCGCCGCCCGCCCGCAGCAGGGCACCGGTTTCGTGGGCCTGGCCCCGGAGGCCACGATCATCCCGATCCGGCAGAACGACGGGCAGGGCAAGGGCGACGCCCTGTCGCTGAGCCAGGCGATCGACCACGCGGTGGCCAAGGGCGCCCACGTCATCAACATCTCCCAGGACACCGACGTGCCGCTGTCCGCGGACTCCGCACTCGCCAAGGCCGTCCAGAAGGCCGTCGACGCCAAGATCGTGATCGTGGCCTCGGCGGGCAACGACGGCATGACCGGCCAGAAGCGCAGGACCTACCCGGCCGCCTTCCCCGGGGTGCTGGCCGTGGCCTCCTCGGACCGCAACAACGAGCGCGCGGCCTTCTCCCAGCCCGGCGACTTCATCGGGGTCGCGGCGCCCGGCGTCGACATGGTCTCCACCGTCCCGGGCTTCGGCCAGTGCATCGACAACGGCACCAGCTTCTCCGCGCCGTACGTGGCCGGCGTCGCCGCGCTGCTGCGCGCCCAGCACCCGGAGTGGTCCCCGCAGCAGATCGTCTGGCAGATCCAGAACACCGCCGAGCGCTCGGTCAACGGCCGTGACGACTACGTCGGTTGGGGCGTCGTGGATCCGGTCCGCGCGGTCACCCAGGACCACGACACCCCGAAGCCGCCCGTCCCCGACACCGGCCCGCCCCCGGCGGCTGCCCCGCAGGCGGCGGCGCTGCGGCTGACCGAGACGGCGCAGGAGCGGGAGGAGCGGTTCGCCTCCTACGCCCTGGGCACCGGCGCCGTCCTCATCGCCGTCATCGCCGGGACCGCCACCGTCGTACGGGATGCCCGCAGCCGCCGACGCCGTTTGCAGTGAACAGTTGCGTTCCACCGGCGGAAGCGGCATACCTGTGTTGGGCGGGGGCCGTGAACTGACTAGAGTGGCAACAGGCTTCACGAGTGTGATCGGGGGATCGCGTGAAGCGGAGGGGGATGTCCGGGCGCGTGGCTCAAAGCCGTACCAGGGGAATGTCCGCTCCGCCACGCAATCCGCCGGTTCTTCCGGCGAATTGACAATGAGGAGCTTCGGATGAGCACCAACACGTACGGACTCGCGGATGATCCGGTCGTCCAGGCGAAGAACAAGATCGAGATCACGGCCAACGCCGTCACCCGGCAGGCCCGCGAGCTGGCCGACATCATCGCCACGGTGAGCGCTGGCTGGACCGGTGTGGGCGCCTCGGGCTTCATCACCGCCCAGAAGGTCGTCAATGAGGACCACGACGAGATCCGGCGGATGCTGGGGGTCCTGCACAACGCGGTGGTGGGGACCAAGAACCTCAGCAACGCCCAGGACGACGACGTGCGCGCCGCGTTCAAGGCGGCCACCGAGGATTCGCCGAGTGCGAACCGCTCGGCACTCAACAACCTCTGACGGCACGCCTCGCTGTTTCCAGTTGGCCGCAGTGAACCGCACGAAAGGGAGAAGAACATGGCGGGTAACGACGGGCACACCCGGGTCCGGTACGAGAGCGTCCAGGAAATGGCGGACCGCATCCGGATCGTCTCGGCCAACATCCTCAAGGACCTGGAGGAGATGGACCAGGCCCTGAAGGTGGTCACGGACACCTGGGACGGTGTGGCGCACGCCGAATACATCGCGCTCCAGGGGAAGTACAAGGGCAAGGCCGACCACATGCAGAAGCAGCTGGAGAAGGTCGCCCAGCTCATCGAGCGCGGCAAGGGCGACTACCGCGCCACCGACGTGAAGGCCTCGCGCCTGTTCACCGAGGCCTACTGAGCCGCCGGACACCTCCGTACCGTGACGAAGGGGCACCCCGCCCAGCTGCCGGACCAGACGACCGTCGCGAGCAGGGCGAGGAGCACGCCGATCCCGGCGGCGCCCTTCTTTCCCGTGGTGGCGGGCTTGCCTTGCGGG
>NZ_JBSFTS010000016.1:78000-144610 GCF_053591375.1 Streptomyces sp. NPDC003034 | reverse complement strand
GTTCAAGGCTGACGCTGAGCGGATGGCAGAGAGGCGGAAGCCCTGGACGTTCGTGGCCATGTCTTTCGGATCTTGCCGGGCAACGCGGGCCCGGCAAGATCCGAAAGACACGCCCTAGAACTCAGGCACCGCGGAAGGCGGGCGGGCGGCGCTCCGTGAAGCTCGCCAGGCCCTCGTTCGCGTCGGCGGTTGTCATGTTGATCTCCTGAGCGGTGGCCTCGGCGGCCAGGGCGGCCGCCCGGTCACTGTCCAGCGAGGCGTTGACCAGCTGTTTCGTCAGGGCGAGCGCGCGGGTCGGGCCCTGCGCGAGGCGCTCCGCCCACTCCCGGGCGGCGGACTCCAGCTCCTCGGCCGGAACCACCTTGTTGACCAGGCCGAGGCGGGCGGCCTGCGCCGCCGGGACGGCGTCGCCGAAGAACATCAGCTCCTTGGCCTTCTGCGGGCCGATGAGACGGGGCAGCAGGTAGGCGCCCCCGCCGTCGGGGACCAGGCCTCGGCGCACGAACACCTCGATGAAGCGGGCCGTCTCGGCGGCGACGACGAGGTCGCAGGCGAGGGCGAGGTGGGCGCCGATTCCGGCGGCTGTGCCGTTGACGGCGGCGATGACCGGCTTCTCGCAGTCGAGCACGGCGGTGATCAGGCGCTGGGCGCCGAGCCGGATCATGCGCGCCACGTCCCCGGCGACGCGCTCTGCGGGGGTGGTGGGCGCGGTCCCGGGCGCGGTGGCGGTCGCGGGCGCGCTCCGCAGGTCGGCGCCCGCGCAGAAGCCCTTCCCGGTGGCGGTGAGGACCACCGCGCGGACGCCGGGGTCGGCGGAGGCGTCGGCGAGCAGCGAGATGACGCGTTCGCGCTGGCGCCAGGTGAGGGCGTTCAGGGCGGCCGGCCGGTTGAGGGTGATCCAGGAGACGGCGTTCTCGGTGCGGTGGAGGACGTCCCGCGCGGCGTCGTCGGTCATCGGTGAACTCCCGTTCAGGGGTGGTCGGCGGGCGCCCGGGAGCACCGGGTGCCGGTCGGCGGGCCGGCGCGGTCGGCGAGGCCGCACGGCGTCAGCGGCAGACGGCCAGCGCGTCCAGCGCCACCGCGCCCTGGCCGCGAGGGAGGACCATCAGCGGATTGATGTCCAGCTCGGACAGGTCCTCGCCGAGTTCCAGCGCCATCCGCTGGACCCGCAGGACGACCTCGACCAGCGCGTCGACATCGGCCGGGGGCGCTCCCCGTACCCCCTCCAGCAGTGCGTGTCCGCGCAGTTCGCCCAGCATCGCCCGCGCCTGGTCCTCGCCGAAGGGCGGCACGCGCACCGCCGCGTCGTTCAGCACCTCTACGAGGACTCCGCCGAGGCCGACCGTGACCGTCGGGCCGAAGAGGGCGTCCCGGGTGACGCCGACGACCATCTCCACGCCCCGTTCGACCATCTGGCAGACGAGGATCCCGTCGAGGGGGATGTTCTCGTAGCGCGCGACATCGGTCAGTTCCCGGTAGGCGTCGCGGATCTGGCTCGCCGAGGTCAGCCCGGTCTTCACCAGCCCCAGTTCCGTCTTGTGCGCGAGCCGCGGGCCCGACGCCTTCATCACGACCGGGTAGCCGACCAGCCCGGCCGCCCGCACGGCGGCCGCCGCGCTGGTCACCAGCTGCTCGCGGGGCACGCGTATCCCGTACGCCCGCAGGAGCTGCTTCGCCGCGTGCTCGCTGAGCTGCTCGCCCGGGCGCATCAGGGCCCGCGCTTTGCGGAAGGACGGCGAGGGCGTGCGGGGGGCCTCGTCGAAGGGGGACCGGTAGGAAGCCGTGAAGCGGTGGTGGCCGAGATAGGCGCGGACGGCGGTGATGCAGTTGCCGAAGGTGCGGAAGGTGGCGACGCGGGAGGAGCCGAGGAGCGTGGTGCGGTAGGCCTCCTCGGTGCCCACCGGGGAGCCCCAGATCACGCAGATCAGCTTGTCCGTCTGCTCGGCGGCGTCCACCAGGTCTTGCGCGAGCCTGTCGCTCATCGGCGGGAAGGGGCCGGTGATCGGGCAGATCAGCACGCCCACCGAGGGGTCGGCGAGGATCGCGTCGATGATCTTCCGGCCGCGCCAGTCGCCGACGGGGTGACCGCCGTTGTCGACGGGGTTGGCGACGTTCAGGTACGGCGGTATCCACTGGTGGAGCTCCTCCTGCCGGGCCCGGGAGAGCGTGGGCAGGGTGAGGCCCGCCTCCGTCGCCAGGTCGGAGAAGTGGGCCCCGGTGCCGCCGGAGATGGAGTAGACGACGACTCCTTCGGCCTGCGGCCTGCGCGCGCGGGCGAGGAGGGCGGCGGTGTCCTGGAGCTCGTCCAGCCCGTCGACGCGGATCACGCCGAACTGCCGCATGGCGGCGTCCACCACGGTGTCCGCGCCGGTCAGCTTCCCGGTGTGGGAGGCGGCCGTCCGCGCGCCGGTCTCGGTACGGCCCACCTTGACGGCGACGACGGGTACCCCGCGTCGCGCCGCCCGGTCGGCGGCGAGCAGGAAGGAATGGCCGTCCTTGAGGCCCTCGACGTAGCAGGCGATCGCTCCGACCTCGGGCTGCTCCGCGAAGTAGGAGATGAAGTCGGCGGTCTCCAGGTCCGCCTCGTTGCCGGTGGGTGCCCAGTGGGAGAGCCGGATGCCGAGCTCTTGGAGGGCGTAGACGGGCCGGCCCTGGTGGCCGGACTGGGTGATCAGCGCGATCGCCGGGCCTTCGAGGCCGGTGCGGAACTCCTCGAAGGCGTTGAGGTTCGTGTTGGGGCCGAGGAGGCGCAGGCCGGAGCGCCGTACGGCGGCGGTCAGGCGGGCCTGGGCGGCCGCGCCCGCGTCACCGGTCTCCGCGAAGCCGGAGGCGAAGGCCACCGCGAACTTCACCTTCGTGTCCGCCAGTTCCTCGATCACCGGCACCGGATCGCCGACGAGGAGCACGGCGAGGTCCACGTCCTCGGGCAGGTCGGCCACGGAGGTGTGGCAGGGCAGTCCGAAGACGGCGGGGCGGGTGGGGTGGACGGGATGGATCCGGGCGCCGACGCGCTCGGCCCAGGCGATGAGCTGGCGGGTGATCCCGGTGTTCGCCCTGCCTTCGGTGTCGCAGGCGCCGACGACGGCCACGGACTCGGGCCGGAAGAACCGGTCCAGATCGGGCACGTCGGAGTACAGGGGCCGTCCGCTGACGTCCAGTGCGACCGCGTCCTCGGCGGAGGGGGCCGCCGAGGAGTGGACGGCGGCCTTGGGGGCTTCCCCGCAGGCCTCGACCCGTGCGCGGAAGTCGGTGGTGAGGGTGCCGTGAGTAGATCCAAGCATCGTTCCGCCCGCTCCTGCTCGGTGAACCTCAATAACGGCCGTCAATAACTGACGTGTAGTCAGATTACTGAACTGACGTGCCGTCAGGAACAGGGCTGCGGCGAAAAGGTGTGGAGGTGATGTGCGTACGGTGCCAGACGCCTCCGGCGCCGGTCCAGAGCGCATTTCCGGCCGCCGGGGCTGGGGGATCCTGGCCGTCCCCCGGGGGCGCACGAGCGGGCGCGCCGGCCGGTCCGTACGGGCGCGCCGACCTCGTCAGCCGGCGGTGGGTGTCTCTCGCGCCACGGCCTTGGCGATCTTCTCGGCGTCCCGGGCCAGTTCCCGGAGCATCCCGCTGAGGGGGTTGGTGAAGCCGGTGAAGTAGAGACCGGGCGTACGGACCCCGGCCGCGCGGCCGCGGACCGTGCGGGGCAGGCCGCGCTCGTCGAGTACGCCGAGGTGGCCGACCAGGCCCTCCAGCGCGCGCCGGTAACCGGTGGCCGCGATCACCGTGTCCGGGGTGATCCGCGTGCCGTCCGCCAGCACCACCTCCCCGCCGTCGAAGGCTTCTACGGCGGCGACCGGCTCCACCCGGCCGCTGCGGACGGCGTCGATCAGGCCGACGTCCTGGACCGGGATCGCCCCCTGCCGGGCACGGCTGTACAGGCCGGTGTCGGGGCGCGGGAGCCCGTACGCCGACAGGTCCGGTACGGCGACCCGGGCGAGGAGCGCGCCGAGCCGGTCCACGAGCCCCACGGGCAGCCGCCGCACCAGGATCCCGGTGCGCTGCGCGGGCCAGCCGGCGGTGGAGCGGCGTACGAGGTGGGGGGCGGTGCGCACGGCGAGCCGCACGCGGGCGGCGCCGCCCTCGACGAGGTCGACGGCTATCTCGGCGCCGGTGTTGCCGACGCCGACGACGAGGACGTCCTGGCCGGCGTACGGCTGCGGGTTGCGGTATGCGGCGGCGTGCAGCAGGCGGCCGGTGTAGGTCTCACGGCCCGGCCAGTGGGGCAGGGCGGGGGTGTGGTTGAAGCCGGTCGCGACGACGACGGCCCCGGCGGCCAGCATCCGCCCACCGCTCGCGTGCAGGGTCCAGCCGCCCGGATTCCCGTCGTCCGCCGCCACCGCGCCGGCGTGTTCCGGTTCTCCGGCGGCGTCGGTGGCGTCGGCGGCGTTGCGGTCGGCGGTCCCGGCGCCGGCCGGCTCTATGCGGGTCACCTCGACACCGGTGATCAGCTCCAGCTCGTGGAACTCCGCGTACTTCTCCAGGTAGCGCACGAGGTCGTCGCGGGAGACCCAGCGCCCGAAGCGGCGCGGCATGGCCAGGCCCGGCAGGGCGGAGAGGCGGCGCGTGGTGTGGAGGTGGAGCCGGTCGTAGTGCCCGCGCCAGGAGGCGCCGACGGATCCGGACTTCTCGATGACCACCGCGCGGACCCCCCGGGCCCGCAGCGCGGCGGCGACGGCGAGACCGCCGGGGCCGGCGCCGATGACGTACACGGGGCGGGGCTGGGTGGTCATGTCGGGTGTTGCGGGGACTGCGGGCATGAGGTGTGAGCGTATCGCCACGCAGCGTCAATGGGTCTCGGACGAGGAGGGAATCGGTTGCGGATCGATCACGGTACGTTCCCGGCTGTTGCGAGGTGGGCAGTGCGGCCGGGCCTTGCCGGGCCTTGCCGGGCCTTGCCGGGCCTTGCCGGGCCTTGCGGGATCGCTCCGGATCCGCTGAACTGACGTACCGTCAGGTCGTTGGGGCGGCAGGTAGAGATGGAAGGGGTGGGGGCTGCCGATGCAGACCGTCTGGCTCAGTGGGGCCGAATGGATCGCCGTGCTCCGGATCGGCCTCGGCCTGTGGTGGCTGGAGAGCTGGCGGCACAAGGACAAGAAGGGCTGGTTCGAGCGCGGCACCGGCATCGCGTGGGCGGCCGACGTCGCGGGCAAGCACCGCTGGACGTTCGTGAAGGCCGGCTTCGAGCTCGTGGTCAAGCCGCGCCCGAAGGTGATGGCGTACATCGTCGTCTACGCGGAACTCGTCCTCGGAGTAGGCCTGGTCCTCGGATTCCTGACGCCGGTCGCGCTGGTCGGCGGCCTCCTGCTGAACCTGCTCTACCTCGTGCTGATGGTCCACGACTGGGCCGAGCAGGGCCAGAACGCCATGATGGCACTCATCTCGCTGGTCGCGCTCTTCGCCATGGGCTGGCAGACCTGGTCCCTCGACGCGGCGATCGGCCTCTTCCGGTGACCGGCGCGGCCCGCTACGACCTCCCGGAGGCGGACGACTTCACCCGCCCCTACTGGGACGCGGCCGCCGAAGGCCGCCTCCTGCTGCGCCGCTGCGGCGACTGCGGGCGGGCGCACCACTATCCGCGCGAGTTCTGCCCGTTCTGCTGGGCGGGGGAGGAGCGGGTGAGGTGGGAGCGGGCCAGCGGCCGCGCCACCCTCTACACCTGGTCGGTGATCCACCGCAACGACCTCCCGCTCTTCGGTACGCGCGTCCCGTACACGGCGGCCGTGGCCGATCTGGCCGAGGGACCCCGGATGATGACGGAGGTGGTCTCCTGCGATGCGGCCGACCTGCGCATCGGCATGCCGCTGACGGTCACCTTCCGCGAGGCGGCGGAGGGCTTCGTGATCCCGGTCTTCCGCCCGGCCCCGGACGCGCCGTCGGAGCGGGACCGGGCGGCGCGCTGACGACACCGGCATCGGGCGTCGGGGCGGTCCCGTGTCGGGGTACTTCGTACGGGTGGGCGTGGACGGTTCCGCACCGCCGACATCCGCTTTGTAAGAGCAGCGCTCTACCCCTGAGCTGCTCCTGGTGGAAACGGGGCGGGCGGGCAGCCGGGCGGCACAGCGGCCGGGTGCGCGCGACCGTAAGGCTCGCCTCGCGACCACGATCGGGCAGGCCTAGGCTGGTGATGTTGCCTTGAGTCCTCGTACGACAGGAGGCATGCCGTGAGGCCTACCCGCATACGGATCCGCCGGGCCTGCGTGGCCGCTGCCACCGCCGGTGTACTCCTCGCCCCGGCCGTCGCAGGCACCGCGTACGGGACGACTGCCGCGGCGCGGTCCGTCCCCGCCGCCCCCTCACCCGACACCGATGCGGCCTTCTCCCAGCTCACCCCAGCCGTCGCGGCGGAACTGGACGCGGCCGTACGGCAGGTCATGCGTGAGGCACAGGTGCCGGGCGTGACCGTGGGACTGTGGGCACCCGGCAAGGGCAGCTACGTGAAGACGTTCGGCGTGGCGGACAAGGCGACCGGCGCGCCCATGAGGACCGATCTGCACATGCGCATCGGCAGCGAGACCAAGACGTTCACGGTCACCGCACTCCTCCAGCAGGTCGACCTGGGCAAGGCCGGCCTGGATGACCCGATCGGCAAGTACATCACCGGCGTCCCGAACGGGGACCGCATCACCCTGCGCGACCTCGCGGGCATGCGCAGCGGACTCTTCAACTACAGCGAGGACGAAGGCTTCGACAAGGAGCTCACGTCCGACCCGGAACGGGTCCTCACACCGCAGCAGTTGCTGGACTACGCCTTCAAGCACCCCGTGCAGTTCCAGCCGGGCGAGAAGTTCGAGTACTCGAACACCAATCTGATCCTGCTCGGCCTCGTGGTGGAGAAGCTCACCGGGCGACCGCTCCACGAGGTCATCAAGCAGGACGTTCTGGAGCCGGCCGGGCTGCGCCGGACCCTCTTTCCGACCGGTGCGCAGTTCCCCGAACCGCACGCGCACGGCTACACGAACCAGACGGGCTCGGGCAAGATCGAGGACTCGACCGACTGGAATCCCTCCTGGGCCTGGGCCGCCGGAGCGATGATCTCGAACCTGGAGGACCTGCGCAGCTGGGCCCGCACCCTCGCCACCGGCACGCTGCTCACCCCCGCGACCCAGGCGGAACGCCTCAAGACCACGTCGCTGGGCATTCCGGGCGCCGGGTACGGGCTCGGCATCTTCAACATCCAGGGCTGGATCGGTCACAACGGCTCCATCCCCGGCTACGAGAACCTGACCGTCTACCTGCCGCAGGCGCAGGCGACCATGGTCGTCCTCCTCAACACCGATGTCCTGCACGACGGCCGTGAGCCCAGTGAACTCTTCGGCGAGGCGATCACCCGCATCGTGAGCCCCGGGCACGTCTATCCCGGCCACAAGCCGACCTCGCCGAGGCGCAGCTGACGGTTCCTCGTCGGCGGGTCAGGGCCAGAGCAGCTCGCGGGTCCAGGCGCCCTCGGCCGCGCGGCGGTAGCGCAGCCGGGTGTGGCGGCGGGCGGCGTCTCCCTGGAAGAACTCGACCTCGGCGGCGTCGAGTACGTACCGGGTCCAGGTCGGGGCCGGTGCGTCCGGCTCGGCGGCGGCCCGCTCCCACGCGGCCTCCGACGCCCGCGCCAGCTCCTCCCGCGAGCCGAGCACCTCGCTCTGGCGGCCCGTGAGCGCGGCGGCGAGCGCACCCCGGGACCGTACGGCCAGATCCGCGCGGCTCTCCCGCGGTCCGCACGCCGTGACCCGGCCCCGGATCCGCACCTGCCGGCCCACGGCCGGCCAGTAGAACCCGAGCGCTGCCTCCGGCCGCGCGGCCAGCTGCCGGCCCTTGGCGCTGGTGGCGTGCGAGGCGAAGTGCCAGCCGCGCGCGTCGGCGTCGTGCAGCATCAACGTCCGTACGTCGGGCCGCCCCTCGCCGTCCACCGTCGCCAGACTCATGGTGTGCGGCTCGGCCTGCCCCGCCTTAGCGGCCTGCACGAACCACTCCCGGAAGAGCGGCAACGGCTCACCGGGCGCGCCCCCGGCATCAAACCCCGGAAGCGGCGGCCCGTCCCACACCCGCAGGGCATGCAGGGTGGCACGAAACTGGTCACTGCTGATCCCGCTACTGCTCTCGCTGCTCATACCGCCAGGCTAGGGCGTGTTCGAGAGCTGGGGTTGTGCCCGGAGGGCGTTGGCTCGGCCCGCGGCCTCACCCCCGCCCGAGGAGCAGTGTTGCCGAGGAGCAGAACCAGCCGCCCGTGCCCGAGGCGAGGGCCACCTCCGGGAGGTGGCCCTCGCGGCGGGTGACCTGGCCCGGGCCCGCCTCGCCGCGGAGTTGGCGGACCGCCTCGACCAGGAGGAACAGGCCCCGCATGCCGGGGTGGCAGGCCGAGAGGCCGCCGCCGTCGGTGTTGACCGGGAGTTCGCCGTCGCGCAGCAGGCGGCCCTTCTCCACGAAGGTGCCGCCCTCGCCCTTCGCGCAGAAGCCGAGGTCCTCCAGGGTCACCAGGGTCATGTAGGTGAAGGCGTCGTAGATCTCCGCGAGGTCCACGTCCGCCGGGGTGAGGCCCGCCCGTTCGAAGGCGCGGCGGCCCGAGACGGCCGCCGGGGACACCGTGAAGTCCTCCCATTCCGACATGGTGGTGTGGGAGACGGAGGTGCCCGAGCCGAGGATCCAGACCGGCGCCTTCGCGGTGTCCGGTACGTAGTCCTCCGCCGCCAGCAGCACCGCGCAGCCGCCGTCGGAACGGATGCAGCAGTGCAGCTTCGTGAAGGGGTCCGCGATCATCTCCCCGGACAGGACCTCGTCGACCGTGATGGGGGTACGGAACATCGCGTCCGGGTTCGTCGCCGCGTTAGCCCGGGCCTGGACGGCCACGGAGGCGAGCTGCTCCAGCGTGGTCCCGTACTCGTGCATGTGGCGGCGCGCGGCCATCGCGTACTTGGAGATCAGCGTGTGGCCGTACGGGACCTCGAACTGCAGGGGGCCCCGTGCGCCGAAGGAGAGGTTCGAGGTCCGCCGGCGGGCCTTGATGTCCGCGCGGGCGGTGGACCCGTAGGCGAGCAGGACGGCGTTGGCGTGTCCGGCGGCGATCGCCTCGGCCGCGTGGGCCGCCATGACCTCCCAGGTCGAGCCGCCCACCGAGGTGGAGTCCACCCAGGTGGGCCGCAGGCCGAGGTACTCGGCGACCTCGATGGGCGCGAGTGTGCCGAGACCGGCGGAGGCGAAGCCGTCGATGACGGAGCGGTCCAGCCCGGAGTCGGCCAGCGCCCGCCGGGCGGCCTGAGCGTGCAGAGCGTACGGGGTCGGCCCGTCGACCCGCCCGCACTCGGAGAGCGCCACACCGACGACGGCGACCCGGCGGCGGGCGCGGGCGCGGGCGCCGGGGAGGCGGGACTCGGACTCGGCTGGGGCTGCGGGGAGAGGCGGCGACAGGGGCGAGGGCGTGGGCATGGGGTCCTCCGCGGGCGGCGCCTTGCGGCGATCGGCATCAGCGAGCGACTCGGCGTATGGTATCTGACGCTGCGTCAGTTACGGGCCCTCCGGCGCCGGCGGCCCGGGCGGCATCGGGCGGCCTGTGCACTCGCCGCCCCGCCGCAGCCCGCCCCCCGCGTGCACCGCATCCGCTCCGCGACAGGTGCAAGCGGACGGGGGCGAAGCCGGCTCGTCCGCGTGCTCCGCCACCAGAGCGGGGAGTTGCTCGAAGGTGGCGAGGTGGCTCGCACCCCTGTGCATCTGTCGTCCGCCGCCCTAGCATGACGGCCCGTCAGATACGGGGAGGAGCCCGACCATGGATGCCGCCTTCACCGCGGAGCAGGACGAGATGCGGCGCACCCTGCGCGAGATCCTGGGCAGACGATGTGGCCCGGACCAGGTCAAGGCCGCCGTCCGCACCGCCGCCGGATATGACCGGGCGCTGTGGCAGCAGCTCGCCCGGCAGCTCGGGCTGCCGGGCATCGCCGTGGCCGAGGAGTGCGGCGGCGTCGGCTGCGCGCCCGCCGACCTGGCCCTGGCCTGTGAGGAGACCGGGCGGGCACTGATGCCCTCGCCGCTGCTGGCCACCGCCGTGCTGTGCGTGCCGCTGATCACGGCCCTCGGTACCGCCGCCCAGCGTGCCGCGCTGCTCCCGCCGCTCGCGGCCGGCGGCCTGACGGCCACCCTCGCCGTGCCCGGTACGGCGCTGGCCACCGCGCTGGCCCTGACCGGTGAGAACGCCGCCGGTGAGAACGCCGCCGGGGAGTGGGCCGGCGGCGGCCGCGCGGGTGGCGTCCAGGCGCGGCCCGCCACCGCCACCGCCCCCGACGCCGGAGGCTGGCGGCTCTACGGGGAGGTCGCCCAGGTGCTCGACGGGCACAGCGCATCGCTGCTGCTGGTCGCCGCCCACGCCGGAGGCTTCGCGCGGAGCCGGACGCTGCTGTTCCTCGTACGGGAGGGCGCGCCCGGCCTCGTACGGTCGCGGCGGTCGGTGCTGGACGAGACCCGCCCGCAGGCGACCGTCCAAATGCGCGACGTGCCCGCCGAGTTGCTTGGCGGGGCCGACCACGTCCGTGGGGGCGAGGTCCTGCGGGCCCTCGCCGCCACCGGCCGTACCGCCTCCGCCGTACTGGCCGCGGAGGCGGTCGGCGCGGCCGCACAGGCGCTCGCCCGCACCGTGGAGTACGTGCGGCAGCGCGAACAGTTCGGCCGGGCGATCGGCTCCTTCCAGGCGGTCAAACACCGGCTCGCCGACCTGTACGTCCAGGTGCAGGCGGCCCGCTCGGCGGCCTATTACGCCGCCTGGGACCCGCATCAGGGCGGCCTCGCCCTCGCCCAGGCGCTGGAGGCCCTGCGGGCGACCGCCGGCGAGGCGATCCAGCTGCACGGGGGCATCGGTTTCACCTGGGAGCACGACGCGCACCTCTACTTCAAGCGGGCGGCGGCCGACGAGCTCCTCTTCGGTCCCGCCGACCGGCTGCGGGCACACGCCGCCGCCCGCGCGGGCCTCTTCACCCCCGCGACGGCCCGCGCTCGCACACCCGCGACGCCCCCCGCCCCCGTAGGCGCACCCGTACCCCCGAGCGCGAAGGCGGCGGTGTGATGGGTATCGGCGTCACGCTGATGCAGAAGATCTCCTCGACGCCGCTCTTCGCCAGACTCGCGCCGCACTTCATCCCGGCGATGGACAAGGCGGTGCACCGACTGGCCCGGGGCAAGGTCATGCTCAGCGCCCGGATGCTGCCGGGACTGGTCCTCACCGCCACGGGCGCCCGGACGGGCGAACCGCGTACCACCCCGCTCGCCTGCATGCCGGAGGACGGGGGCGCCAGCTGGGTACTGATCGGCTCCAACTTCGGCCGGCCCGGGCACCCGGCGTGGACCGGGAACCTGCTCAAGCACCCTGAGGCACAGGTGAGTTGGAGGGGCCGGGACATCGCTGTGCGGGCCCGGCTGCTGGAAGGCGAGGAGCGTGCGGCGGCGTGGCGGGCGGTGCTTGACTTCTGGCCGCCGTATGCGACGTACCAGGCGCGCATCGAGCGCGAGATCCGGTTGTTCCGCCTGGAGCGCCGCTGATCGCCCGCCCCTGCCCGTACGGCGCACGGCCTGCCCGTACGGCGCGCGGCCCCCCGCGTACGGCGGTGCGGCGCGCGGCCCCCGGCCCCCGGCCTCCGGCGGACGGCGGTACGAAGCCCGCCCGCGGACGGCGGCGGACCCCGGAAGGAGGTCCGCCGCTACTTGGCCGGCTTCTTGCCGGTGATGCCGAGGTGGACGAGCAGCGCCAGGTTCGGCTTGAGTTCGGCCTGCTTGACGCCCCAGGTCTGGAAGCCCTTCTGGTGCGAAGCGACGGCGGCCAGCATCGCGACCAGTGAACCGGCCATCGCCGCCGGGCTGACGTCCTTGTCGACCTTGCCCTTGGCCTGGAGCTCCTTCACCGATTCCGTCAGGGAGTTGGTGACCGAGCTGAGAATCTTCATGCGGATCTTGTAGAAGCGCTTGTCGCCCTCGGCCGCGCCGAGGTCGACCACGCGCAGGATGGCGTCGTTGCGCCGCCAGAAGTCCAGGAAACCCTCGACGAGTTCCTCGGCAGCCGCCCAGCCGGACTTGCCGACCCAGGTGCGGCCTTCCACGAGCGAGGTCAACTGAGCGCCCTCGGTGGCCATTTCCTCGGCGATCTCCAGGACGGCACCCTCGACGTCCGGGAAGTACTGGTAGAAGGTCGCGGGGGAGGTGCCGGCCTTGCGGGCGACGTCGATCACCTTGACGTCCCGGTACGGCGAGGAGCTGAGCATCTCGCTCAGGCAGTCGAGCAGCTTCTGCCGCGTCGCCTGGCCGCGCCGGCCGGCGACACGCCCGTCGACGGTGCGTACTTGTCCTGTCATGCCGTCAGCTTACCGAGGGGTGATGGGCGCGCTATTCGGCCGCCTGCAAATGGGGCTACGGGGACCCCGGCCCGGGTCGGAGCCGGTCCGGGTGGGGTGCGTGGGCGGATTCCGGCCGGGGCGCGCTGCCGCGCACGCCGTCCGTAACCTCACGATATCCCCCGAATAGTCTTATCAACAGGCTGTGGACAAGTTTTCTGGCGGATCATGGCTGGGAGGGGGACAGATGGAGCAGCAAGGACAGGTGCGACAGCAAAGACAGGTGCGACAGCTAGGACAGCTAGGACAGGTGGGACTGGTAGGAGAGGCGGGCAGGTGTATGACCCCGCACAACGGAAGGAACCGGGCTCATGACCGCATTCGCGGAAGGCGAACCCTGCTGGGTCGACGCCTCGCTTCCGGACGTCGAGGCGGGCAAGCGCTTCTACGGTGAGCTCTTCGGGTGGACCTTCGGCGAGAGCGCGGGAGCCGAGTACGGCAACTACACCCAGGCCTACAGCCGCGGGCGCAACGTCGCCGCCCTCGCCCCCAAGCCCGACGGCCGGATGCCGACCGTCTGGGGCGTCTACCTCCACACCGCCGACGCCTACGCGTGCGCGGCCCGCATCCGCGCCTCCGGCGGCCAGCTGGTGATGGATCCGATGCCGGTGGGCCCGTACGGCACGGCCGCGCTGGCCGCCGACCCCGGCGGAGCCGTCTTCGGCCTCTGGCAGCCCGGCACCCACCACGGCTTCGAGGTCCGGCAGGAGCCGTACACGTACTGCTGGACCGAGGTCTACACCCGCGCCCGCGACGCCGTCGACGTCTTCTACGCGAACGTCTTCGGCTACGTCCCCCAGGACCAGGACGACGCCGGCGTCGAGTACCGCCTCTGGTCCCCGCCCGGCAGTACGCCCGGAACGGACACCGCCGTCATGGGCCGCAGCCTGATCACCGACGCCTTCCCGGAGATCATGCCGGCGCACTTCCTCGTGTACTTCGCCGTCCCCGACTGCGACCAGTCCGTCGCCATGGCGCAGCGGCTCGGCGGCCGGGTCACCGCGGACCCCTTCGACACCCCGTACGGGCGGATCGCGGTCGTCGCCGACAACCAGGGGGCGGTCTTCGGACTGCTCTCCGAACCCCGTACGAAGCCGACCGGCTAGCACCCGCACGCCCCTCCCCGGCCCGCGGCACGCCTTTCGGCACCGCTCCCGCGCACCGGGCCGCCCGCGCGGCGGTGTGAGCAATCCCGCACCCGGTCGCGTGGCCGGGGCCGGACCGGGCGCGGGCCTGACAGAATCGGGTTGCGCGACCCGGGCGGCGCCCGGGGGTGAGACGCTGCACGGGGCACGGCCCCGTGCCGGCGCGTGTGCGTGTACGTGTGCGAGTACCGGTGCGCGTGCTGGTGAAGCGGGCCCGTGAGGGGCTCGTACGGGGAGGTGTGGAGGCGAGTGGTGGAGCAGCTGACGCAGCACGACCCGAGACGGATCGGCCCCTTCGAGGTGCTGGGACGGCTCGGCGCCGGCGGCATGGGGCTGGTCTATCTCGCGCGGTCGGCGTCCGGGCGGCGGGTCGCGATCAAGACGGTGCGGACCGAGCTCGCCGAGGACCAGTTGTTCCGGGTGCGCTTCACCCGTGAGGTGGAGGCGGCGCGCGCCGTGTCCGGTTTCTACACCGCGGCCGTCGTGGACGCCGACCCGCGGGCGGCCGTGCCGTGGCTGGCCACCGCGTACGTCCCGGCGCCCTCCCTGGAGGAGATCGTCAACGAGTGCGGGCCCATGCCCGCCCAGGCCGTACGGTGGCTCGCGGCCGGAATCGCCGAGGCGCTGCAGTCCATCCACGGCGCCGGCCTCGTCCACCGCGACCTCAAGCCGTCCAACGTGCTCGTCGTCGAGGACGGTCCCCGCGTGATCGACTTCGGCATCGCGAGCGGCGTCTCCAACACCCGGCTGACCATGACGAACGTCGCCGTGGGCACCCCCGCCTACATGTCGCCCGAGCAGGCGAAGGACTCGCGCAGCGTCAAGGGCGCCAGCGATGTCTTCTCGCTCGGCTCGACGCTGGTCTTCGCGGCGACCGGGCACCCTCCGTACCACGGGGCGAACCCGGTGGAGACGGTCTTCATGCTGCTGCGCGAGGGACCCAATCTGGAAGGGCTCCCCCAGGAGCTGCGGCCGCTGATCGAGTCGTGCATGAAGATGGACGCCGCTCAGCGGCCGACACCGGCCGACCTCCAGGCGCAGCTGGCCCCGCACCTCTTCGACGGCGGTGACGACAGCGGGACCGCCTCGGCGTGGCTGCCCGCGCGGGCCGTCGCGATGATCGAGGGCCGGCGGGCGGGGAACCGTACCCCTCCCGTACCGGTCGTACCCGGGCCGGGTGGTCCGGGCGGTCCGGGCGGTCCCGGCGGCGGTCCGGGCGGCCCCGGAGCCCGCGGGCCCGTCTCCGCGGCCCCCACCCACCGCCGCCCGCGCGGCGGCGAGGCCTGGGTGGACCCGCGCACCGGCCAGGCCGTCCCGCAGCGCCCGCACCACCCGCCGATGTCCCCGGTGCGCTCCGGCGAGCCCGTCCGGATCGGCGGCTCCCCGGTGCCGATCGGGCCGGGCCCGCGTGCGTCGGCCTCCGCGCCGGCCGCGCACGCCCCGGCCGCCGCCGCGGACTCGGCGACGGGCTGGGTCCGCCCGCCCGGCGGCGCGGCGTCCGCCCTGCCGTCCCCCTCCCCCTCCCCCTCCCCCTCCCCCTCTCCGGCGCCCGCGGGCCAGGCCTCGTCGGCCGTACCGGGTGGCGGCCCCGGGCAGCCGGGCCCTGACGGCGGCCGCTGGCGCCCGTGGCGCTTCCGCATGTCCAACGAGGTGTGGGGCACGCCGACCGTCGCCGGCGACCTGCTCTACGTCACCTCCTTCGAGGTGCACGCCCTGGACGTGGCCACCGGCCGCCGCCAGTTCAAGACGCGCGACGTCGCCTGGTCGATGGCCGTCTCGGACGGCAGGATCCACGCCTCCGACGGCCCCTCCCTCTTCGCGCTCGACGCCACCGACGGATCCGAGCGGTGGCGGCTGTCCACCGACGCCTGGGTGTACGCGCTGCGCGCCGACCGCGGCACGGTCATCACCGCCACGCGCGGTGGCGGCGTTCAGGGCTGGGAAGCCTCGAACGGCCAGAAGCTGTGGGAACTGACGGGCGCCCAGACCGACTTCGAGACCCCGGAGGCGGCCCCCGTCCTCCACGACGGCACGGTGTACGTGTGGCAGGACGCGCGGCTGCGCGCCCTCGACGCCCGCAGCGGCCGCGAGTCCTGGACCTACCCGGTCGGCGACGCCGCCTCCTGCGGGAACGTCCCCGTACGGGTCACCCCCGCCCCGGACGGCAATGTCTACGTGTCCGCCGGCACCCGGGTGCTGTCCGTGGACCGGGCCTCGGGGCGGGTCCGCTGGCACTTCGAGGCGCCCGCCGTCTTCCTGGCGGCCCCGGCCTTCGCGCCGGGCGCGGCGGTGACGGGCGGCGGGGTCTACCTCGTCGACCACCTGGGCACCGTCTACGCCCTGGACGCGGCCACCGGCACGGACCGCTGGCGCATCGCGACCGAGACGCGGCCGTCCTCGGACCCGGTGCTGGTGGCCAACGGCAACGTCCACCTGGGCGCGGGCAGCGCGCTGTACACGCTCGACGCGGTCACCGGCACCCCGAAGTGGCGCTTCGCCGCGGGCGGCGAGATCACCGGCCTGCCGGCGGTCGCCGACGGCCGGGTGCACTTCGGCTCGGCGGACCACTGCCTGTACACCCTGGACGCGGCGGGCGGCCAGCTCCGCTGGAAACTGGCCACGGGCGGGGAGATCACGGGTGCGCCGGTAGCGGAGGCGGGCGTGGTCTACGCGTGCAGCAAGGACCGCTGCGTGTACGCCCTGGACGCGGCGAAGGGCACCGGAACCCGCACGGCCGGGGCCGCTTCCTGACGCGCCGAACGGGGCCCTCCCGGTCGCGCACCGCACCGGGAGTGACAGGATGGACCCCATGAGCAACGTCTACTTCGACATCAACATCAACGGCGAGTCCGCCGGCCGCATCGTCTTCAACCTCTTCGACGACGTGGTTCCGAAGACCGCCAAGAACTTCCGCGAGCTCGCCACCGGCGAGCACGGCTACGGCTACGCGGGCTCGCCGTTCCACCGCGTGATCCCGCAGTTCATGCTGCAGGGCGGCGACTTCACCAACCAGAACGGCACCGGCGGCAAGAGCATCTACGGCGAGAAGTTCGCCGACGAGAACTTCCAGCTGAAGCACGACCGCCCGTTCCTGCTGTCGATGGCGAACGCCGGCCGCAACACCAACGGCTCGCAGTTCTTCATCACCACCGTCCCGACCCCGTGGCTGGACGGCAAGCACGTCGTCTTCGGCGAGGTCGTCGAGGGCTCGGACCTGGTCCAGAAGATCGAGTCCCTGGGCTCCCAGTCGGGTGCCACCCGCGCCAAGATCGAGATCGCGGCCTCGGGCGTAGTCGACGCCGCCTGACCCCACCCCATGCCGGTCGGCCCCGCCCCCTCCGGGGGTCCGGGGCCGCCGCCATTTCCCCTGCCTACGCCACCGCACCGCGCGGAAGCGTGGGCTGCGTATGGCTACGTACGGTCCTGGCGAGGCGGTGGGTCGGGGTCGTGGGGTGGGTGGGTGGGGGGTGAGTCATGGGGGTCATGGGATTCCTGACGGCCAGCCCGGTCCGGGTAGTGCCCCCGGTCCGCCCGGTCCGGATAGTCCGCCCGGTCCGGGTAGTCCGCTTGGTCAGCCCGGTCAGCCCGGTCAGCCCGGTCAGCCCGGTCAGCCCGGTCCGGGGAGTCCGGGGAGTCCGGGGGTGTGTGGCGGGGGCGGGTGCGGTGGGGGCGGCCGCGCATGACCGCCGCCGCCAGGAGGAGCAGCGCGCCCGCGCCGCAGGCGCTCGCGACGCCGTCGCCGAGGCCCCGGCCGTCGCTGCCCACGGTGAGGCTGCCGGCGTCCTGGCCCTGGCGGACCATCCAGAGCACGGTGAAGCCGAGGACCACGATGCCCGCCAGCGCCATCAGCAGCCGGGACCGGAGCACGATGGCGACCAGGGTGAGCAGGGCCGCGACGAGGAAGGGCAGCAGGAGCGATTCCAGCAGGGAGGCCTGGCGGCCGGTGATCCCGGCGCCGGTGAACAGGTCCTGGAGGCGGTAGTCCCGTCCGCGGCGGCCGTCGTACCAGGCGCGGAATGGACTCCAGACGGCGGCCGTCGCTCCGATCAGCCCCATCAGCGAACCGAGTACGTTGCGGATCATGCGAGGCGCCCTCCCGAAGTAGGGGGTCTTGATCCCCAAGCTACGCCGGGCTCCCGGGCCCCGCACATCCGGCAGGTCCCGGCTGATAGCGTGGCCCGCCGTTGTCCAGGGGGAGGGGCTCGGTCATGGTGGCTGGACGTCGTATCAGGCTGACCGCGGTGCTGGTGACCGTCGTGTTCGCGCTGACCGGTTTCTCTTCGACCGGCGGCGGCAGTGGCGGCAGCGGCGGGAAGAGCAAGAGCAAGAGCAGCGGTGGCGGGGGCGGCTGCTCCAGTTCCAAGAGCAGCAAGAAGAAGACGCACGCGGGCAGCGGCGGCAGTACGGCCAGCGCGTCGCCCTCGGCCAGCCCCAGCGGTGATCCGGCCACGGCGGTCGTGGTCAGCTGCGTCGGTGCCGGCGGGCCGGTCACCACCCTCAAGGTCACCTCCCGGCTGGGCCGCAAGGCGGCCTTCGAGGTGGGTCTCCACCGGCAGACCGCGTCCGGGGCCGAAGCCGAGGCGACGGTCGTCAAGGTGACCCTGGACGCACGCGAGACCCGCACGGTCGACGTAGCCCTGGAGAACCCGGCGCGCGCCACCGAGGTCAAGACCTGCCGGATCGGCACGATCACCGTCCTCGCCGCGCCGGGCTCCTCCGCCACGGGCAGTGCCACACCGGGGGCCACACCCAGTGGCTCCACACCGAGCGGCTCGACTTCGACGTCCCCGTCGAAGCCCAAGTCCCAGCCCACCAAGCGGCGCCCCTAGGCCCTGTCCTGGCGATCTCCGCGGGCCCGCGCTGCCTGGCACGGCGCCTCCCTTCGTTGTCGGAGCGCGCGAGTACGGCCACGTACGAGCTGCGCCCCTGCGCCTTGCGATGCACCGCACCAGACAACGCGACCTGATCCACGAAGACCGCCCGGACAGGACCTAGCCAAGGCACAACCCGCCCCGCGCCCGGCCCCGCCGCTCAGCGGAGGCGGAAGTCGGGGCCCGGGCGGCGGGATGTGAAGAGGGATGCCTGGCGGTGCGGCGGCAGGTTGCCCAGTGCGATCAGCGCCGGCGCCTGGTCGAGTGCCTGCCGCAGCGCTGCCTGCTTCGCCGACCACAGGGCCCGTACGGTGCCCTGTACGGCCTCCGTCGGGAGGCCGGCCAGCGTCCGCGCCGCGCGCAGGGCCGCCCCGAGCAGTTCCGCGGGCGGCGCCAGCTCCGAGACGAGGCCGATCTCGTACGCCCGCCGCGCGGAGAGCCGTTCCGCCGTGCCCATGAGGGACATCCGGGCGACCTCGCCGAACGGCATGCGCTGGGCCATGTACACGGCCTCGTAGGCGCTGACCATCCCGTACGTCGTGTGCGGGTCGAAGAAGGTGGCCGTCTCCGAGGCGATCAGGAAGTCCGCCTCGCCCAGCAGGTAGAACGCCCCGCCGCAGGCCATGCCGTTGACGGCGGCGATCACCGGCTTCCACAGGTCGCCCGCCTTCGGGCCGATCGCGAGCAGCGGATCGTCGGCCGAGTACGGGGACGGCGGCTGCGGGACCTGCGCCTCACGGTCGATCCCGGTGCAGAAGGCGGCCGTGCCGGCCCCCGTCACCACCACCGCCCGTACGTCCTCCTCGTACCGGAACCGCCGCCACACCGCGCTCAGCTCGGCGGCCGTCGCCAGGTCGATGGCGTTGTGCCGGTCCTCCCGGTCCAGGGTGAGGACCGCGACCCCGGTGTCCTCGTCCTTATCCACCCGCAGCGTCACGGCCTCTCCAGGATCCAGCGCGGCACGGCCATCCCGCCCGTCTCGGTGAAGACCGCCTGGACCCTCGCTCCGATGCGCAGCCGGGCCGGATCCACGGAGTCCAGCGGTGCGCCGGCCGAGGTGACGAGATTGCCCACCAGCCGGATGTGCGGGGCGTCGGCCAGCTCCACGAGGATCACGTTGTACGGGGCCTGCGCGGCGTACGCCGGAAGCAGCGGCGGATGCGGCCGGACGTAGGACCAGATGCGGCCGCGCCCGCTCATCAGGCGCCAGTCGGAGGCGAAGGACCGGCAGGAGGGGCAGCAGGGGCGGGGCGGGAAGCGGAGCTTGCCGCAGGTGGGGGAGGCGCAGGCCTGGACGCGCAGCTCGCCCCGGGCGGCGTACTCCCAGAAGGGGGCGCCGTCCTCGTCGGGTACCGGGAGGAGAAGCGATTGCGTGGTGCCCGGCCCGCTGGTGTTCGGGTCACCGGGGGCCGGGTGGTTCGTGCCCGGCCCGCCGGTGGTCGCGTCGCTCGTGGCCGGCCCGCCGGTGGCCGAGTGGCTGGTGGCCGGCTCCCCGCTGAGCGGTTCTTCCGTGGTCCTCATGGCGCGGCTCTCCTCAGGTTCGCAGCAGGATCGCGGAGGTCGGGACGCCTTCGCCCGCCGTCACGAGACAGGTGGAGGCGTCCGGCACCTGGGCGGTGGAGGTACCGCGCAGCTGTTTGACGCCTTCGTTGATCAGGTTGAAGCCGTGTACGTAGGCCTCCGACAGGCCGCCGCCGCCGGTGTTGAGGGGGAGCCGGCCGCCGGTCTCCAGGGCGCCGCCCTCGGTGAAGGAGGCACCCTCGCCGCGCCCGCAGAAGCCGTACCCCTCCAGCGAAAGCGGGATCAGGGCGGTGAAGGCGTCGTAGATCTGGGCGACGTCGACGTCCTGCGGGCCGAAGTCGGCCTGCTTCCACAGGTGGCGGGCGGCCGTCCAGGCGGGCCCGGACAGCGGGTCGTCGTTCCAGTAGTTGACCATGCCGTGGTGCTGGGCGGGCAGGCCCTGGGCGACGGAGTGCACGTAGACGGGCCGCCGGCGGCAGTCCCGGGCCCGCTCGGCGGAGACGATCACGCAGGCCAGCGCGCCATCGGTCTCCAGGCAGTTGTCGAAGAGGCAGAGCGGGTCGCTGATCATGCGGGAGGTCATGTACATCTCGCGGGTCAGCGGGCGTTCGTACATCACCGCGGCCGGGTTCTCGTTGGCGCGGTTGCGGCAGGCCATCGCCACGTTGAAGAGGTGCTCGCGGGTGGCGCCGTACTCGTGCATGTAGCGGCGGGCCAGCATGGCGATCTCGTCGGCGGGGCGCAGCAGGCCGAAGGGACGGGTCCACTGACCGGGGGTGGGCAGCTGTGCGGTGGTGTTCTTCCAGGGGCGCGGCCCGGAGCCGCGCTTGCGGGAGCGCCAGGCGACGCCGACGGTGGCCTGACCGGTGGCGACGGCGGCCGCGAGGTGGCCGACGGTGGCGCAGGAACCGCCGCCGCCGTAGCCGACCTTGGAGAAGAAGGTGACGTCCCCGGCGCCGATGGCCTTGGCCACCTCGACCTCGTCGGTCTCCTCCATGGTGTAGGACGCGAAGGCGTCGACCTCGGAAGGCTCCAAGCCCGCGTCGGCGAGTGCGGCCAGGATGGCGCGGCAGGCCAGTTCCTTCTCGGACTGCGGTAGTCGTCTGGCGAACGCGGTCTGGCCGATGCCGACTATCGCCGTAGCGTCCTTGAGCGTTGCCGCCATCGCCACCTCCGGGGGTGCGTGCGTCGTCAGTGCGTGCGTCAGTGCGTCAGCGCGTGCGTCAGTACGTCCGTCAGTACGTCCGTCAGTACTGACAGCCGCGAAGGGTACAGCTAATCTGACGGATAGTCAGCTACTAGGTGTACCGGGAGGGGCGGACGATGGTCGAGCGTCGCGGGGTCGGTGAGGACGTGCGCGGGGATCTGCGGTGGGGCACCATCGCAGGGCTCGTACGGTCCGCGGCGGGGCGGTACGGAGACCGGGAGGCCGTCGTCGACGGGCGCGTCCGGATCAGCTACGCCGAGCTCGGCGACCGCGTCGAACGCGCCGCGGCCGCCTGCGTCGCCGCCGGAGTGGAACCGGGTGACCGGGTCGCCGTCTGGGCCCCCAACACCCTGGAGTGGATCGTCTCCGCGCTCGGAGCCGTCTCGGCGGGCGCGGTCCTGGTCCCCCTGAACACCCGTTTCAAGGGGGCCGAAGCGGCGTACGTCCTCCGGCGCAGCCGGGCCCGCCTGCTCTTCGTCACCGGCACCTTCCTCGGCACCTCCTACGTCGCCTCCCTGCGCCGCGCCGCCGCCGACGGGCCGGGCGCCGGCCCCCTGCCCGGGCTCCCGCACCTCGACCAGGTCGTCGTCCTCGCCGAGGACGCCCCCGAGTCCTTCCGCAGCTGGAAGGAGTTCCTGGCGGACGGCGACGGGATACCGGCCGAGGCCGTCCGCGCGCGGGCCGAGGCCATCCCCTCGGAGGCACCGTCCGACATCCTCTTCACCTCCGGCACCACCGGCAGCCCCAAGGGCGCGGTCATCACCCACGCCCAGTCCCTGCGCTGCTACGACGTGTGGAGCGAGCTCGCCGGACTGCGCGAGGGCGACCGCTACCTGATCGTGAACCCCTTCTTCCACACCTTCGGCTACAAGGCCGGGATCATCGCCTGCCTGATGCGCGGGGCCACGATGGTCCCGCAGCCCGTCTTCAACGTGGACACCGTCCTCGCCAACATCGCCGCCGAGCGGATCTCCGTACTCCCCGGTCCGCCCACCCTCCACCAGTCCCTCCTCGACCACCCCCGGCGCGACCGCCACGAGCTGTCCGCGCTGCGGCTGGTCGTCACCGGCGCGGCCGTCGTCCCGCGCCGGCTCGTCGAGCGGCTCCGCAGCGAGCTGCGCATCGAGACCGTGCTCACGGCGTACGGGCTCTCGGAGGCCGGCGGCATCGTCACCATGTGCCGCAGGGGCGACCCGGCGGAAGTCATCGCCGCCACCTCGGGGCGGGCCATCCCCGGCACCGAGGTACGGATCACCGGCCCCGACGGCCGGGCCCTGCCCGCCGGGTCGGCCGGCGAGGTGTGGGTCCGCGGCCACCACGTGATGCGGGGCTACTTCGAGGACCCGGCCGAGACGGCCAGGGCCATCACACCGGAGGGCTGGCTGCGTACGGGCGACGTCGGAATCCTCGACGCGGGCGGCAACCTGCGCATCACCGACCGCATCAAGGACATGTTCATCGTCGGCGGCTTCAACGCCTATCCGGCCGAGATCGAGCAACTCCTCGGCCTGCACCCCGACATCGCCGACGTCGCGGTCGTCGGCGTCCCGGATCCGCGCCTGGGCGAGGTGGGCAAGGCGTACGCGGTCCGCCGCCCGGGCTCGACCCTCACCGCCGACGACCTGCTCGCCTGGTGCCGGCGGGAGATGGCCAACTACAAGGTGCCGCGGGCGGTGGAATTCGTCCCCGAGCTGCCGCGCAACGCGAGCGGCAAGGTGCTGAAGCGCGAGCTGCGGGCACGGCAGGACTAGGGGGTGTCTCTCGGATCTCCGCGGCGTCGCGAGCCCTGGCACGCACGCTCGCCGTGCTGCCGAAATGCCCGAGTAGCTCCGCTACTAGCGCACTCCGGCGCCTTGCGATTGCACGCACCAGACCCCGCTCCTACTCCCACGGAGATCCGAGAAACACGCCCTAGTCCTGCCGTCAAAGTCCCTCTGGGCCCGGGGCGCGGGCTACTCCCCGCCCGGGGGCCGCGCGGGCGAGGACCAGGCGCCAGCGCGGGCTGCCCTCCGCCGGGCCACCGGGCCGGGGCGAGGTCACCGGCCGGCGGCCGAAGTGCTCCAGCGGCACGGTCTCCACTGTGAAACCGGCCGCCTGGAGGTCCCTGCGGACGCCGCTGAGCGGGAAGGTCCGGTAGTACATGACGAAGGGCGGCCGCCATACCGCGTTCCGCACCCGCATCGCGGCGTCGAAGCCCGCCACCGCCCACCAGAGCGGCGAGCCGGGCGGGATCGGGGCGCCGATCGGGAAGGCGAAGAGGCCGCCCGGGCGCAGGGCGGAGTGGACGCCGGCGAAGAGGGCGGGCCTCTCGGCCGGGAGGAAGTGCCCGAAGGCGCCGAAGCTCACCGCGAGGTCGTACGAGTTCCCCAGCGCGGGCGGGAGCGCCCGCGCGTCGGCCCGTACGAAGTCCACGGGCGGGGAGTCGGCCGGTACGAAGTTCGCCGGGGCGAAGCCGGCCCGTACGGGGTCCGCCGGCCGGGGACCGGGCGCATCCGGCTGCCGTGGGTGGCGTCCGGCGGCGGCCGGGCCGGGGTCCGGGGCGTCGTCGGATCCATGGCGCCCGCCGTGGACGCGCTCGGCCTCGGCCAACATGCCCGCGCTGAGGTCCACCCCGCTCACCCGCTCCCGGCAGAGCCGGCGGAGCATGCCGATGGCGGCTCCGGTACCGCAGCAGAGGTCCAGCCCGGCGCCGAAGGAGCCCTCCCGCTGGGCGAGGGTCTCCTCGACCGCGTCGAGCATCCGGTCCGGGGTGCGGAAGGGCGTGTGGTCGAACTTCGGCGCGAGCAGGTCGTACCCGCGCTCGACCGACGTGAGGGCCTGTGCGGCGAGTTCGCGGACGCTCGGTCCGTGGCTGGTGAACACCCACCCAGCCTATTCCCGTGGCCCGGGCCGTGGAGGAGTCAAGCCGGCGCACACGAACGCGGCGGCCGCGGTGGCTCCCCCCTTGGCCACCGCGACCGCCGTCCCCCGTTCCCCCCCCGTGGCTCCACCGTCCCCCGTGGACCCGCCCCGTTCCCCCGTAGGTCCGGCCGTCCGCCCCGTGGATCCCCGGCCGTCCCCCGTGCCCCCCGCTCCCCCCCGCTCCCCCGCGTTCCCCCGTGGGTTCGCGCGGCCTCCGCTACGGAAGCGGCGTGGAGGCGTGGTTGTCCATGGTCTGGATCTCCTCGTCCGGCACGGCCGGGGCGGGATCGACAGGTTTGATCACGATGCCCGACGCGTGGTTGTCCAGCGGTGTGATCTCGGCGCCCGAGGCGGGCTTGTCCAGCGGCTTGGTGTCGCCGTCGATCGGCAGGATGTTCTCGTTCGTCGTCATCGGATCTCCTGATGGATGGGTAGGGCCCGTTCGGCGATTCCCCCGCGGACCGCCGAACGGGTGGTCCTCCAACCGACCTGCGTGCCCCCCGCCGCGCCCGGTCGATGCACTCATCTTGTCGCAGCGGGATAAACGAACGATGAACGCCTCGTTCATCAGGTCGGGCCCCGGTCCGGCCCAGGGCCGGACACGGACTCAGGCGGCGATCTCCGAGGCCAGCAGCGCCCGCACCTCGGCCAGTTCGGCCGAGCCCAGCTGCGTGAAGACGGCCTCCGCCTCCCGCCAGCACGCCCGCGCCCGGTCCGTCTGGCCGAGCCGCCGCAGCGCCTTGCCGAGGACGGTCAGCACCGTGGCCCGGCGCCACTCCCCGCCGATGCCGCGCAGCGCGATGGCCTGTTCGGCGTGCGAGGCGGCCAGGGCGGGCCTGCGCGCCGCCAGATGGGCCTCGGCCAGCCGGAAATGCGTCACGCCCTCCCACAGCGGCTGGCGGTTGTCGTGGAACAGGGACAGCGCCTCGGCGAGCTGCGACAGGGCCTCGCCCAGTCGGCCGGCCTGGGTGAGCGCGATGCCCAGCGCGTACCGGCCGTTGGCCAGACGCAGGGTGAGGCCCATCCGGTCGTAGACGGCGATGCCCTGCTGGGCGAGGTCGATGGCGCTGGTCAGCCGGCCCAGTTCGACGTGGATCCGGGAGAGGTTGCACAGCGCGCTGGCCTCACCGACGTGGTTGCCGTCGGCGCGGAAGTTGTCGATGGCCTCCAGCAGGTACCGTTCGCCGTCCGCGTGGCGGCCCTGGTAGAGGGCGATGATCCCGCGGTCGTTGGGCGCCCAGCAGCTGGGCAGCGGGTCACCGGCCTCGCGGGCGAGCGCCATGGCCTGGCGGGCCTCGTCGTCGGCCTCGGCGAAGCGGCCGGCGACCAAGTGGACGTTGGTGAGGGTGGTACGGGCCCGGCCCTCGGACTGCGGGTCCCGGGCGGTGCGCGCGGCGTCGCGCAGGGCCACGGCGGCCGATTCGTACTGCTTGGAGTTGGCCCCGGACTCGGCGAGGTCCTTGGCCGCCCACAGCAGGTCCACGGCGCGCCGCAGGACGCGCGTACCGTCCTCCCGTACGGCGGCCTGCCGCACGCAGGCCAGCAGCGGGCCCGCCTCCGCGTACAGCCAGTCCAGGGCGGCGCGCGGCTCGGTGAAGGCCAGGCCGGGGTAGCAGGTGGCGGACAGGTGGGCGGGGAGCCGGTCGCCGGGGCGTTCCAGCGCGTAGACCCCGGAGGCGGTGGCCAGGTAGAAGTCCAGCAGCCGGTCGAGGGCGGCGTCGCGCCCGCTCGGCGGCTGCTCGTCGCGTTCCGCGCACGCACGCGCGTAGAGCCGTACGAGGTCGTGGAAGCGGTAGCGGCCGGGGGCGGCGGATTCGAGGAGGGAGCAGTCGACCAGCGCTTCGAGGAGGTCCTCGGTGTCGTGTTCGGGCAGGTCCAGTACGGCGGCTGCCGCGGAGAGGGAGATGTCGGGGCCGTCGGCGAGGCCCAGCAGGCGGAACGCGCGCTGCTGGGCGGGCTCCAGCTGGCCGTAGCCGAGCTCGAAGGTGGCCTTGACGGCCAGGTCGCCGGCCTGGAGCTCGTCGAGGCGGCGGCGTTCGTCGGCGAGTTTGGCGGCGAGGACGGAGACGGTCCAGGTGCGGCGGGCGGCGAGCCGGGAGGCGGCGATGCGGATGGCGAGCGGCAGGAACCCGCAGGCGCCCACGACGTCGAGGGCGGCCTGGCGTTCCGCGCCGACCCGCTCGGCGCCCACGATCCGGGTGAACAGTTGGAGGGCCTCCTCGGGGCTCATCACGTCGAGGTCCACGAGATGGGCCCCGGCGAGGCCTGCCATCCGGACCCGGCTGGTGACGAGCGCGGCGCAGCCGGCGGTGCCGGGCAGCAGCGGGCGTACCTGGGCGGCGTCGCGGGCGTTGTCGAGGAGGACCAGGACGCGGCGGTCGTCCAGGGTGGAGCGGTAGAGCGCGGCGCGTTCGGCGGGGGAGTCGGGGATGGCCGTGTCGGGGGTTCCGAGGGCGCGCAGGAAGGAGCCGAGGACGGCTACGGGCTCGACGGGGCGGGCCTCGGTGCCCTGGAGGTCGGCGTAGAGCTGCCCGTCGGGGAAGTGCGGACGGGCGGCATGGGCGACGTGCACGGCGAGGGTGGTCTTGCCGACGCCGCCTATTCCGGCGAGCGCGGAGACGGCCATGACCCGGCCGTGCGCGCCGCCGGACAGGATGGCGCCGAGCTCCCCCACGAGGCTGGCGCGGCCTGTGAAGTCAGGGACGGTAGCCGGGAGTTGGGCGGGCAGTACCTGGCCGGGGGCGGCGGCGGGAGCCGGGTCCTCGGCGAGGGCCAGATCGGCGTCGGCGCTCAGGATGCGCTGCTGTAAGGCGGCGAGCTCGGGGCGCGGGTCGACGCCGAGTTCGTCGGCGAGGAGCCGGCGGGTGTCGGCGTAGACGGCGAGGGCCTCGGCCTGCCGGCCGCTGCGGTAGAGGGCGAGCATGAGCAGCTCGCGCAGCCGCTCGCGCAGGGGGTGGGCGGCGGTGAGCGCGGTGAGCTCGGAGACGGCCTCGGCGTGGTGGCCGACCTCCAGGTCGAGGTCGAGGCGGGTCTCCAGCAGTTGGAGGCGCCATTCGGCGAGCCGGGTGCGCTCGGTCTCGGCGTGCGGGCCGGGGATTCCGGCGAGGGGTTCGCCCTCCCACAGGTCGAGGGCGCGGGCGAGGAGCGTACGGGCGAGGGCGCGGTCGCCGGCGGCGCGGGCCGCCTCGGCTTCGGCGGCGAGGCGGCGGGCGTCGCCGAGGTCGAGGGTGGCGGTGGAGCGCAGCCGGATGGCGTACCCGCCGGACTCGGTGACGAGGAGCCCCGGGTCGAGGACCTTGCGCAGGCGGGAGGCGTACGTACGGATGGTGGCGAGGGCCTGCTGCGGCGGGTCCTCGCCCCAGATGGCGTCGATGAGCTCGGGCGCGGTGGCGGTGCGGCCGTCGCGCAGCAGCAGCGCCGCGAGCAGGGCGCGCTGCTGGGGGGTGCCGGAGGGCAGCGGCTCGGCTCCGCGCCAGGCGCGGATGGGGCCGAGGACGGCGAACCGGGAGCCGCCGGCGGGGATGAGGGCGGCGGAGGTGGCGGGCATGGTGGCGGGCGCGGTGGCGGGGGGCTCGGCGTCGGCCGCGGCCGCCGGGGGCTCCGCCACGGTTGCGGCCGTCGTCGTTGCGGCCGTCGTCGGTCCGGCCGCCGTCGGTCCGGCCGTGCCCGAGGCGTCCGGGCGGACGGTGCCCTGGGCGGCCGCCGTGCTCGCGCGGACGGTGCCCGCCGGGGCCGTGCCGGTGGATACGGCGCGTGCGGGAAGCGTGCTTGTGGGACGCGTGCTTGCGGGGGTGAGCCGGGCTGCCTCGGGGTGGTTCCGCGGGTGCGGGATGGCCGGTATGCCGTCCATCTGTCGTCCCCCCTGCCTTCCGTCGGTTTAAGGGTCAGTCTGCCCTGTGTCGCGGGTACGCGTCAGCCCGTAACGGACCGATCGCCTCCCGAGTAGCTGACGGTGCGTCAGATAAACGCTACGGTGGAGACATGGAGACCTTCCCCAAGATCATCTCGGTGGACGACCACACGGTCGAGCCGCCCCACGTCTGGCGGGACCGGCTCCCGTCCAAGTACCGGGACACCGGACCGCGCGTCGTGCGTGCCCCCTTGAAGGAAATGACCTTCCTCGGCGGGAAGTTCGCCCCCGTCATGGGAGCCGAGGGCGACGACGGCCCGATCGGCGACTGGTGGGTGTACGAGGACCTGCACCGGCCGCTCACCCGCCTCGACACCGCCGTCGGGTACGACAGGGACGAAATCAAACTGGAAGTCATCACCTACGAGCAGATGCGCCCGGGCTCCTTCTCGGTTCCCGACCGGCTCGCGGACATGGACGTCAACCACGTCCAGTCGGCCCTCTGCTTCCCGACCTTCCCGCGCTTCTGCGGCCAGACCTTCACCGAGGCGAAGGACCGCGAGCTCGGGCTGCTCGGCGTACGGGCGTACAACGACTGGATGGTGGAGGAGTGGTGCGGCCCCGAGGCGCGCGGCCGCCTGATCCCCCTCACCCTCATCCCGCTCTGGGACGCCCGCCTGGCGGCGGCGGAGGTACGCCGCAACGCCGCGCGGGGCGTACGCGCGGCAGCCTTCTCCGAGATACCCCCGCACCTGGGCCTGCCCTCGATCCACACCGACGACTGGGATCCCTTCCTCCAGGCGTGCGACGAGACGGGCACGGTCATCGCCATGCACATCGGCTCCTCGTCGCGCATGCCGTCGACCTCGGCCGACGCCCCGCCGGCGGTCGGCTCCACCATCACCTTCGCCAACTGCTGCTTCTCGATGGTCGACTGGCTGATGAGCGGCAAGTTCGAGCGCTTCCCCGGCTTGCGGATCATGTACGCGGAGGGGCAGATCGGCTGGATCCCGTACATCCTGGAACGCGCGAACGTCGTCTGGGAGGAGAACCGCGGCTGGGGCGGTGTCGCGGACAAGGTCCACCGGCCGCCGTCGGAACTCTTCGCCGAGCACGTCTTCGGCTGCTTCTTCGACGACGCCTTCGGGCTGAAGAACCTCGACGCGATCGGGGTGGGCAACGTCCTCTACGAGACGGACTACCCGCACTCGGACTCGACCTGGCCGAAGTCGCGCGAGGTCGGAGAGTCCCAGATGGGGCATCTGCCGCCGGACGTGGTGGACCGCATCGTGCGCGGCAACGCGATCGAGCTGCTGGGGCTCACGGCGGAAGGGCTGTGGGCGGGACCGGGCGCCTGACGGGGCGGGGACCGGCGAGCGGGCGGGCGTCGGCACGGGAAGGGCCGGCCGGGCATGTGCCCGAACGGCCCCGGCCTGCTTCCCTATGTCCCTACGCGGCCGACGTCCCCCGACGTCCCCCGACGTCCCTTACGTCACGACTTCGGTGTGGCCCAGATCTGGGCCTTGGTCGAGTTCGACGTGTAGAGCTGGATCGCCGTGCCGTTGGCCGTGTTGCCGCCGGTCACGTCGAGCACCTTGCCCGACGCGGTGTGCACGATCTGGCCCTTCGCGTTGGCGGACCACCGCTGCGCCGGCGTGCCGTTGCAGTCGTAGAGCCTGATCTTGTTGCCGTTGGCGGTCCCGTTGCCCGCGTTGTCCAGGCACTTGCCCAGCGCGCGGAACGTGCCGTCCTTGGCCAGGATCCAGGACTGCGCCCAGCTGCCGTTGCACGTGTAGAGCTGGATCGGCGTGCCGTTGGCGGCCTTCCCGCCCTTGACGTCCATGCACTTGCCGGCGAGCCCGCTCACCTTGCCCTGCGGGGGCAGCGCGGCGCCGGCGCCGGCGGCGAGGTACCGCAGACCCTGTACGTCGAACTGCTGGACGAAGGCGCCCGCGCGCTTGTCCTGGTACGCGTAAGCCGGCGTGCACATGACCGGCACCTGCCCGGAGTCCGTGCCCTTCGCGCAGTCACCGCGCGTCTCGCTGCGGTTCGCGTGGGCTATGCCCAGGCTGTGCCCGAGCTCGTGGCTGATGTGGTTGCGCATGTACGTCTCGCCCATGGATGCCGAGGGCTTGCCGTCAGCGGTGAAGAACTCGCTGTCGATGTAGGCGTGTCCGCTCGTCACCGTGGCCGGCTCGGACGCGCTGTGGAATCCGCAGCTCAGGTTGGGGCTGCCCGACCCGTCACGGACGACCTGCCAGCCCGTCTCGGTGGAACCGGCGGCCGGCGGGAGGCACGGGCGGTGCAGGACACCCATGATCACCTCGCCCTTGGGCCGGGCGTAATCCCAGCCCACCGGCTTGGTGTCGACGCTGACGCGCACGTTCGTGTTCCGCTGTATGTCCGCGGCCGACGCCTTCACGTAGGGCGCCAGCCAGTCGGCGGACTTCTGGTCGTAGAACTTGACCGTGTAGCCGGCCGACAGCCACTTGACCGCCCCGCTCACGCTCAGCTTCCACCCCTCGCCCTGGGGCGGTGCGGCGGCGGCCGCCCGGGCGGCGGCCATCGGCGCGGGCCGCGGACCGAGCGACATGACACCGTTCTTGAAGCTCGTGTTGTCGTTCGCGGAGGCACCGAAGTCCTCCACGTGGGCGTCGTGCGCCTCTACGGCCGCCGGAGCCGGAGCCGGAGCCGAGGTCACGGCCTCCGGCTCGGCGGTCTCGGTACCGAACGCGCTGGCCGAGAGCTGCAGGCTCCCCGCGATCGCCGCCACGGCACACGCCGCGACGATGGATATTCGACGCTTACCCGCCAATTTCAAGTCCCCGTTGCCCTCTCATCAAGAATCACTTCCCGAACCTCCCCGCCTCGCCCCGTGCGCCGCACCGTCAAAGTCCCTTTTTGCAGGCCTACTTGACGAGAGAACCCAAGGCTGCCGGGAGTCGAACAGATGATAGTGAGCCGGCCGACGGCGCCGCACGCCCGCTCGGCCGGCCTTGCACCCCGGCGCACCCCCGAGGCATGCTTCGCCGGGGCAAAGTGGGAGGATCATCATGCCGGTGGACAAGCGGACCGCGGTGACGGTGGTGCTCTGCGCCGCCGCCGCGCTGGGCGCGTCCGCGGCGATGGCCAAGTTCGTGCCGCCGCCCGAAGCGGCCCCGGCCGTACGGGCGAAGTCGGGGCCGACGGGGTCAGCGACGGGCTCGGCGCCGGAGCCGTCACGTTCGCAAGCGGCGAAGCCGCAGCTCTCCACCCCGCCCGGAACCACGCTGCCGCCGCCCGTCACCCCCCGGCCGGGCGGCCCGGCCGCCTTCACCGGCGCGCTCTTCACGGGCGGCCTGGACGGGGAGCACTTCTGCACCGCGACCGTGGTGCACAGCCCCGGCCGGAATCTGATCGTCACCGCCGGGCACTGCCTGTTGGACGGCACGCAGACCGACGGGGAGGCGGTGTTCGCACCCGCGTACGCCAATGGTTTCGCCCCGTACGGGACGTGGAAGCTGGAGGAGGTCTTCGAGGACGACCGCTGGGCCGAGGGTACGGACGACGACTACGATCTCGCCTTCGCCCGCCTCGCCCTGGACCCGAACGGCCGCGCCATCGAGGACGTGACCGGCGCGGCCGTGCTCGACACGAGCGGGCGCACCGGCGAGGAGGTCACGGTGACCGGCTACCCCGCCGACCGCAAGGTGCCCCGTACCTGCACGGCGGTCGCGGTCCGCCAGAGCGCGACCGAGCAGCGCTTCGACTGCGCGGACTTCCCGGGCGGCACGAGCGGCAGCGCGTGGATCGCCGCGGACGGAAAGATCATCGGCATCCTCACGGGCGGCGACACCGACGACGTCTCGACCAGCACGGTCCTCGGCGACTACGCGGCCACCCTGTACGCGAAGGCCACGGGCACGCCCGAAGCCGCCGGGGGTCCGGGCCTAGGCGGGCGCTAGCCCTTCCAGCCGCTCGCGCAGCTCCTCCGCGTCGGCGAGGAACCACGTCTGGCGGCCCCGGTTGCACTCACGCACGAAGTCCTGGAGCGCCGAACTGGCCGCCGTGTGCCGCGTGATGTCGCCGAGTACGGCGATGCCCACCCGGTAGTTGGCGAACTTCTGGATGATGTCGCCGGCCACCCGGGTGCGCAGCTGGAAGAAGGCATCGTCGAACCGCCCGGCGGGGATGACGACCCACTGCACACCCTGGTACATGGCGTTTCCGACCAGATCAGTCACGTCGCGTTCGCACCCGATCGCCTCGCCCTCGGCAGGGCACATCAGGACGGGCACGTCGTGGATGGTCTGGAGGGTGCTCATGGGGTCGAGGCTAGCTTCGAACGCCCGCGCGGGCGACGCAATTCTGCGGCGGGTGGGCCGGTGGCGGTGCCCGGCCGCGGGCTCAGGCGAGGAGTCCCAGGTGGACCGGCTCGGCCTGGGCGTTGGCGGTGAGGTCTGCGAGGAGGTCCGGCAGGCGCGGCGGCCACAGCGGTTCGCCGAGGGCGGCGAGCCGCTGGGGGGTGAGCCACTGCCAGTGGATACCGGGGTGCTCCAGGACCGGTTCGCGGCGGGGGCCGGTGGTCACGTAGATGTGCTCGTGCTGGCGGACGGGGACGCCCTGGTGGGTGAAGTCGTGCTCCCAGGTGCACAGCAGCCGCCCGGGCTCCACGTCGGTCCAGCCCGTCTCCTCGCGCAGCTCGCGCCGTACGCAGTCCTCGGGGCTCTCGCCGGGGTCTATGCCGCCGCCGGGGGGCAGCCAGTGGATGCCGACCTCCACGTTGTTCTCGCGGAAGAGGAACACCGATCCGGCGGGGGACACGATGACAACGCGGGCGGCGTGACGTGGAGTTCGCATCGATTCAGAGTACGTCCGCACCACCCCAGATGGAGCCCCGCGGCGCGCTTCCGCCCCCGGTCCGACCGGCCCGGACCGGCGCCTCATGCGCCGACGGGCCCCGGGTCGGATCCGGGCGGGCGTGTCGGCTGGGGGCCCGTCCGGCGGATCACGTCATGACTAGGCTGCCACGATGGAACGCGTAACCGACGTGCCCGAGAGTCCCGCCCCGCCCGCCCATCGGGCCCAGGCGAATGACTACGACAGCTTCGCCGAGGCGTACGCGGCGGACAACGAGAACAACCTCGTGAACGCGCACTACGAGCGGCCCGCGATGCTGGCCCTCGCCGGAGACGTGGCCGGCCGCCGGATCCTGGACGCCGGCTGCGGCTCGGGCTCCTTGTCCGCTGCCCTGCGCGAGCGCGGTGCGGTCGTCACCGGCATCGACGCCAGCGCCGGGATACTGGCGCTGGCCAGGCGGCGGCTCGGTGACGACGCGGCCCTGCACGTGGTCGACCTGCGCGACCGCCTGCCGTTCGGTGACGGTGCGTTCGACGACGTGGTCGCGTCGCTGGTGCTGCACTATCTGGAGGACTGGGGCCCGACGCTGACCGAGTTGCGGCGCGTGCTCAGGCCCGGCGGCCGGCTGATCGCGTCGGTGGACCACCCTTTCGTGGCCTACGCGAACTCCGCCCGGAGCGCGGCAAGCTGCATGCTCCACTGTCCCGCGCTGAAACGCGTCCCGTGAACGAAGACTATGGGCACCGCATCGGCTGCTGTCATCAGTCCCCCACGTGACACCGTCCTCCACCGACTTTACCGGCGGGATGTTCGACGCGATCAAGTGAGATGCCGGAAGGCGCTCGTCCGAGATGGCCGCGCGGCGAGCAGCCTGTACGCCCTGGACACCCTCGCGACAGCACTCCACAGGCTTCCGGGACGCGGTCGTCCGCACGGGTGAGGAAGCGGGGCCTGCGGATGTCGATGGCCGCCTCGATCGCGCGGGCGGGGGCGCGGAGGTCGCGCCCCAGGCGGATCCGCCCCCCACGGCGGGCCCGACGGTCCGGGCCCGTTTCCCGGACCGGCCGGGCCGCGCTCGGCCGGTGTTCAGCGTCTGCGAAGAGCGCCTGCTGTACGGTCGGTTCAATGAGCCAGCACGCCCGGGCCCGCTCCCGTACGCCCCGCAAGACCGGCACGCCGCGCGCTTCACGACGTGTGGCCCTCGCCGCCACCTTCGGCCTGCTGACCTTCGGTGCGGGCTGGCTGTACGTGCTCCAGGACTCGGGCAGGGCCGCCGGCAGCGCCGCCCGGGCGGAGGCGGACAGCCGGCCGCCCGCCGCTGCCCGCGTCGCCGACCGGGCCGCGCGCGACGCCCGGCGGGACGTCATGCAGGGCCTGACCGGCATCAGCGAGCGGACCCGGGACAGGATCCCGGCCGACTCCCGCCAGCTCATCCTCGTCACCGGCAAGGCCAAGGACTCCTCGGAGTCCACGGCCACCCTCTACACCCGGCCCGCGCCCGGCGCCGACTGGGTCAAGATCGAGAGCTGGCCGGCCCGCAACGGCGCGAAGGGCTGGTCCACGGAGCGCACGTACGGCGATCTGACCTCGCCGCAGGGTGTCTTCGCGCTCACCGACGCCGGTGGCCTGCTGCCGCCGCCGCCCGGCACGCGCCTCCCGTACGACAAGGACCGCGCGTTCGTCGCCACGGGCCGCGGCGTCAACGGCGAGTCCCTGGCCGGTTCCTTCGACTACGTGGTCGCCATCGACTTCAACCGCAGGCCCGGCCGCTCACCGCTGGACCCGGCGAAGCCGGAGGGCAAGCGCAAGGGCGGCAACATCTGGCTCCACGTCGACCACGACGGCCCCTCGCAGGGTTGCGTCGGCATCCCGAAGGAGGCCATGCGGAAGGTGCTGGCCACCCTAGATCCGGCGGCGAAGCCGGTGATCGTGATGGGCCCCGAGGGCATGTGACCTCCGCCGCCGTCCTGTCGGCGAAGGGCATCCGCGAGTAGGGCATCCGCGAGCAGGCCAGCCCCGAGACGCCAGCCCCGAGAGGCCAGCCCGGAGTAGGCCCGCCCCGAGTAGGGCGTCCCAGGGGAGGCCTTCCCGGAGGAGGCACGCGCCTCCGCCCCCTTGCCTGACGTGCCGTCAGATATGACGATGGCCCCGCACCCCCGATACAGGCGCCGACGCACCGGCATCCGCGTCCGCATCGGCGTCGGCAGACGAAGGCGAGGCGGGTCCGGTATGGCGCGCGTGTTTACGGAAGGGCGGCTGGGCTACGGGATGCAGCTCCCGGTCCAGTCGCAGAGCACCCTCTACGCCGAGCCCTGGGAGGCTTCGGCCACCGTCTCCGACCTCGCCGAGGTCGCGCGGGCCGCCGACCGGGCCGGCTTCGGGTACGTGGCCACCTGCGACCACGTGGCCATACCGCGGCGGCTCGCCGGACCCATGGGCACCGTCTGGTACGACCCGGTGGCCACCCTCGCCTTCCTGGCCGGCATCACCGAGCGCGTGCGCCTGCTGAGCCACGTCGCGGTCGTCGGCCTGCGCCACCCCCTGGTTACCGCCAAGCAGTACGCCACCCTCGACCACCTCAGCCGCGGCCGGCTGATCCTCGGCGTCGGCGCCGGGCACGTCCGGGAGGAGTTCGAGGCCCTCGGCGTGGACTTCGAACGCCGCGGGGCGGTGCTGGACGAGACCCTGGATGCCCTGCGGGCCGCCCTCGGACCCGAGGAGTATCCGCGGTACGAGGGCGAACTGTTCTCCTTCGCGGACCTCGGGCAGCTGCCCCGGCCCGCGCAGGCGCGGATCCCCGTCTGGGTCGGCGGCTCCTCGCCCGCCGCTCTGCGCCGCGCCGCCGTCCGCGGGGACGGCTGGCTGCCGCAGGGCGACCCGCGCCACGAGCTGCCGGCGCGCATCGCCCGTATCAAGGAGCTGCGCGCGCGGGCCGGGGTCAGCGCTCCCGTGGAGTTCGGTGCGATCACCGAGGCGCTGTACGTCGGCGAGCCCGGCTGGGACACCGGCCGGCGGACCCTCACCGGCAAGCCGGAGGCGCTCGCCGAGTCCCTGCGCGCGTACAAGGGGCTCGGCGTGGACCAGATCCAGGTCCGCTTCCGCAGCCGCGACCGGGCGGAACTCGTCGACCAGATCACGGCTTTCGGGGCCGAGGTGGCCCCGCTCCTGGGCGGTTAGGGGACGGGCATGGGCAAGCTGGACGGACGCGTCGTCATCATCACGGGCGCAGCACGCGGCCAGGGCGAGCAGGAGGCCCGCCTCTTCGCCGCCGAGGGCGCCAAGGTGCTCCTCGGCGACGTACTGGACGAACAGGGCGCGGCGGTCGCCAAGCGGATCACCGAGGAGATCGGCGAGGACCGGGCCCGGTACGTACGGATGGACGTGAGCCGCGAGGAGGACTGGGCGGCGGCGATAGCGGCCGCGAAGGAGGCCTTCGGTCCGATCGACGGGCTCGTCAACAACGCGGGGATCCTGCGTTTCAACGAGCTGACCGCGACCCCGCTGGAGGAGTTCCAGCAGGTGGTCCAGGTGAACCAGGTCGGCACCTTCCTCGGCATCAAGTCGGTCGCCCCCGAGATCGAGGCGGCGGGCGGCGGCACGATCGTGAACACCTCCTCGTACACGGGCCTGACGGGCATGGCGTACGTCGGTTCGTACGCGGCCACCAAGTCCGCCGTGGTCGGCCTGACGCGGGTCGCCGCCCTGGAGCTGGCCGCGAAGGGGATCCGCGTCAACGCGATGTGCCCGGGCGCGGTGGACACGCCCATGGCCAATCCGGGGCTCCTGGACCCGGCCGGGATGACGGACGAGGCCAGGGAGGCGATGGCGGAGCTCTACCGGCGCGTGGTGCCGATGGGACGGGCGGGCCGGCCGGAGGAGATCGCCAGGCTGGCCCTCTTCCTGACCGGCGAGGACTCCTCCTACATCACCGGTCAGCCGTTCGTCATCGACGGTGGCTGGATGGCGGGCGTCAGCCTCCTCTGAGGAGACCTGATGCTCCATCGGATGTCGCGGATGCCGCGCACCCCGGGTCTTGACGCTCGCGCCTGTGCGGTGGAACAGTCGACCCATCTCATCTGACGGTCCGTCAGAAACCGAAGGACGGTGAACCCCTTGGAATTCGGGCTCTTCGTGCAGGGATACGTGCCTGAGGCGCGGTCCAAGGTCGACCCCGAGGCAGAGCACAAGGCGCTGATCGAGGAGACCGAGTACGTCATCCAGGCCGACAAGTCCGGCTTCAAGTACGCCTGGGCCTCCGAGCACCACTTCCTGGAGGAGTACTCGCACCTGTCGGCGAACGAGGTCTTCCTCGGCTACCTCGCCCACGCCACCGAGCGCATCCACCTCGGCTCGGGCATCTTCAACCCGCTCGCCGCGGTGAACCACCCGGTCAAGGTGGCCGAGAAGGTCGCCATGCTCGACCACCTCTCCAAGGGCCGCTTCGAATTCGGCACCGGCCGCGGCGCGGGCAGCCACGAGATCCTCGGCTTCTTCCCGGGCATCACGGACATGAACCACACCAAGGAGATCTGGGAAGAGACCATCGCCGAGTTCCCCAAGATGTTCCTCCAGGAGGAATACGAGGGGTTCTCCGGCAAGCACTGGTCGCTCCCGCCGCGCAAGATCTTCCCCAAGCCGTACGGGAAGGCCCACCCGGCCATGTGGTACGCCGCGGGCTCGCCGTCCTCGTACGCGATGGCCGCGAAGAAGGGACTCGGAGTCCTCGGTTTCAGCGTCCAGAAGGTCTCGGACATGTCCTGGGTCCTGGAGCAGTACAAGACCGCCATCCAGGAGGCGAAGGCCATCGGCGCCTTCGTCAACGACAACGTCATGGTCACCTCGACCGCGATCTGTGCGGAGACCCACGACAAGGCCGTCGAGATCGCCGTCAACGGCGGGCTGAACCGGCTCCAGTCCCTGGTCTTCCGCTACCACGACACCTTCCCGCGGCCCGAGGGCATCCCGGAGTGGCCGGAGCTGCTCCCCGAGTACAGCGCGGAGATCATCGAGCTGCTGATCGCCGAGGAGCTGATGATCTGCGGCGACCCGTCGGAGGTGCTCCAGCAGTGCAAGCGGTGGGAGGCGGCGGGCGCGGACCAGCTGTCCTTCGGCCTGCCGATCGGGGTCTCGTACGAGGACACGCTGACCAGCATCCGGCTCATCGGGCAGCACGTGATCCCGGAGATCGACACGGACCCGGTCCACCGCACGACGCGCTTCCGCGAGGCCGCCTGACCCGGCGGGGCTGAAGAACCAGCCCCGCCGGCGGGCCCGGTCCGGGGCGCTGCCCGGCACACGGCCCGCAAGGCGCACACCGGCAGAAGGGACGTCATGCTCGACCACCTGATCAAGGGCGCGACCGTCGTCGACGGCACGGGCGCCCCCGCGTCCACCGCGGACGTCGGCATCCGCGACGGCCGCATCGCCGTCATCGCCGCGCCCGGCACCGTCACCGGCACCGCCCGCACCAGCGAGGACGCCACCGGCCTCGTCCTGACCCCCGGCTTCATCGATCCGCACACGCACTACGACGCCCAGCTGTTCTGGGACCCGTACGCCACCCCCTCCATGAACCACGGCGTCACCACCGTCGCCGGCGGCAACTGCGGTTTCACCCTGGCGCCCCTGCACCCCGCCCGCCCCGAGGACGCCGACTACACGCGCCGCATGATGAGCAAGGTCGAGGGCATGGCCCTCAAAGCCCTGGAGGAGGGCGTCGACTGGACCTGGTCCACCTTCGGCGAGTACCTCGACGCCCTGGAGGGGCGGATCGCCGTCAACGCCGGTTTCATGGTCGGCCACTGCGCGCTGCGCCGGTACGTGATGGGCGCGGCGGCCGTGGGCGGGCAGCCGACCCCCGCGCAGCTGGACGAGATGCTCGCCCTCTTCCATGACGCCATGGACGCGGGCGCCTGGGGCCTGTCCACCACCCAGTCCTCCACCCACTCCGACGGCGCGGGCTCCCCCGTGCCCTCCCGGCACGCCAGGCCGGCCGAGCTGCTGGCCCTGTCCAAAGCCGTCGCCGCACACGAGGGCACCCAGCTGGAAGCGATCGTCGCGGGCTGCCTGGACCAGTTCTCGGACGAGGAGATCGATCTCTTCGTGGAGATGACCGCCGCCGCCGGGCGCCCGCTGAACTGGAACGTCCTCACCATCGACGCCTCCGTCCCCGAGCGGGTGCCGCGCCAGCTCGTGCCCAGTGAGCGGGCCCGTGCGGCGGGCGGCCGGATCGTCGCGCTGACGATGCCGATCCTCACCCCCATGAACATGTCGCTCGGCACCTTCTGCGCGCTCAACCTCATCCCCGGCTGGGGCGAGGTCCTCTCCCTGCCCGTCCCCGAGCGGATCGAGAAACTGCGCGACGCGCAGGTGCGCAGGCGGATGCTGCGCCGGGCCGACAGCAAGGAGGCCGGTGTCTTCCGCCGCCTCGCCGACTTCGGGCGCTATGTCATCGGTGACACCTACAGCAAGGAGAACGAGGGCCTGCGCGGCCGCGTCGTCAACGACATCGCGGCCGAGCGGGGCCAGGACCCCTTCCACTGCCTGGTGGAGATCTGCGCCAACGACGATCTGCGTACGGTGCTGTGGCCGATGCCCACCGACAACGACCCGGCGAGCTGGGCCCTGCGCCGGGAGACCTGGCAGCACGAGGACGTCATGCTGGGCGGCTCCGACGCCGGCGCGCACCTGGACCGGATGTGCGGCGCCCCGTACACGACCCGCTTCCTCGGCGACTGCCTGCGCGGCCGCCGCCTGGTGCCGCTGGAGCAGGCCGTACGGATGCTCACCGACGACCCGGCCCGGCTGTTCGGGCTGCGCGAGCGCGGCCGGATCGCGGAGGGCTTCCACGCGGACCTGGTCCTCTTCGACCCGGAGCGGATCGACGCCGGCCCGGCGACGCTCGTCCACGACCTGCCGGGGAGCAGTCCGCGCCTGGACGCGCGGGCCGTCGGCATCGTCTCGGTACGGGTCAACGGAGTCGAGACCGTCCGCGACGACGAGGTGACGGGCGCCATCCCGGGCACCGTGCTCCGGTCGGGCCGGGACACGAGGACGGTGAGCACGAGGTGAGCGGCCGGGTGAGTGGTCTGGTGAGCGGTCAGGACGAGCCCCAGAAGCTGTACATCGGCGGGGAGTGGGTCGAGCCCGACGGTGGCCACTACGAGGTGGTGGACCCGGCGGACGAGTCGGTGGCCGGTCTCGCGCCCGAGGCCTCGCCCAGCCAGGTGGGGCAGGCGGCGCGCGCCGCGGCCGAGGCCTTCGCGGCCTGGTCCCGTACGGCCCCCGAGGCGCGGGCGGCGATCCTCGACCGGGCCGCGGACATCATCCGGCGGGAGTCCGAGCCGTGGTCGGCGCTGGCGCGGGCGGAGACCGGCGCGCCGACCGGGATCGCCCGCGGCATGCAGGTCGGGGTCGGGGCCGCCCGCTTCCGGCGGTACGCCAGGGGAGCCCTGGAGCCGGTGGAGCGGGGCCTGCCGCCGCAGGTCACCGAGGCGGGCCCGATGGGGCGGGCGAGCGTGCTGGGGGCGCTGGAGGTGCGCCAGCCGGTCGGCGTGGTCACCTGCATCACCTCGTACAACAACCCGTGGGCCAACGCGGCGGGCAAGGTGGCACCGGCGCTGGCGATGGGCAACACGGTGGTGGTCAAGCCCGCCCCGCAGGACCCGCTGTCGGTGTTCAAGATGGCCGGGGCCCTCCACGAGGCGGGCGTCCCGGCCGGGGTGGTGAACGTGGTCTCGGGCACCGCGGTGGAGGTGGGCGAGGCCGCCGTCGACTCCCCGTACGTGGACATGGTCTCCTTCACCGGTTCCACGGACGTCGGCCGGCGCATCGCGCAGGTGTGCGGCCGGACGATGAAGCGGCAGCTGATGGAGCTGGGCGGCAAGGGTGCGGCGCTCGTCTTCGACGACCTGGACGACGCGGGCCTGGACGCGGCGGTGCGGGGCATCGGGACCACCTTCTCCTTCTACTCGGGCCAGATCTGCACGGCCCCGACCCGGGTGATCGTCCAGCGGGCGGTCTACGGCCGGCTGGTCGAGAAGCTGACCGGCTACCTCGCGTACATGAAGGTGGGCGAGCCGGCGGCGCCGGGGACGGTGGTCGGGCCGGTGATCTCGGCGGCGCACCGGGACCGCGTCGAGGCGTATGTCGAACTCGGGCGCAAGGAGGGGGCGCGGATCGCGTACGGCGGCGGGCGCCCGGTCGTGGGGGCGGGCCGCGGTTTCTACGTGGCCCCCACCCTGCTGGTGGACTGCACGCCGGACATGCGCGTGGTCCGGGAGGAGATCTTCGGGCCCGTCGTCGTGGTCGTCCCCTTCGACGGCGGTGAGGACGAGGCGGTGGCGCTGGCCAACGACAGCGATTACGGGCTGCTGGACTACGTGTGGACCGGGGACGCGGCACGCGGGTTCCGGGTGGCGCGGCGGCTGCGGGCGGGCGGGGTCGGGGTGAACACCGTCGGGCGCAACATGGAGGCCCCCTTCGGCGGTTTCAAGCAGTCCGGCGTGGGGCGCGATGTGGGCTCGTACGCCCTGCACGCCTACAGCGAGACGCAGTCGATCGTCTGGGCGGGCTGAGGGAGCGGTCGGTCCGGTCGCCGCCCGCCTCGGCCGGAGACGGCCTTCACGGCGGGTTACCAGGGGTCACCCAAAGTCGTAAGGGAAACTTTAAGAACGCCTAAAACGGACATGGCTGCGGTTTCCGTACAATGGAAACCGCCGTCCAGGGCCTGCTGAACCGAGGCCCGAGTGCTGGATGAGCCTTGTATTACATGCTCATGAATGCTGTCGATCTCGAATTTCCAAGGCGTGTCAGCGCCTGTGGTTCCGGAGTCAAGACCTCCAGATGTGGAAAACGCAGGGTCTAACGTCCTGACCCATGACACAGATGGATGTCCGGCCCGAGGCTGGAGACACGGTGAACGGCGTCGCCCAGGGCGTACGCGGCAAGGGACTCGGCGGCAATTCCGTCGGCCTCATCGGCAACGCGGTCATCGGCGTATCGACGGTCGCCCCCGTCTACTGCCTCACCGCGACGCTCGGCCCCACGGTCAGCGAGGTCGGCGTGCAGATGCCCGCGATCTTCCTGGCCGGTTTCATCCCCATGCTGCTGGTGGCCTTCGCCTACCGCGCCCTGAACAAAGCGGTCCCCGACTGCGGCACCTCCTTCACCTGGTCGGTGAAGGCCTTCGGCCCCCGCATCGGCTGGATGTGCGGCTGGGGCCTGCTCGTCGCCACCATCGTGGTCCTGTCCAACCTCGCCGGTGTGGCCACCAACTTCTTCTTCCTCCTCCTCGGAGAAGTGAGCGGCAACCCGGACCTCGCCGCCCTGGACGGCAACAAGTACGTCCACATCCTCACCACCCTGGCCTTCATCGCGATCGCCACCGCGATCAGCTACCGCGGCATCACCGCCACCAAGTGGGTCCAGTACGTCCTGGTCGGGCTCCAGCTCGCGGTGCTGGTGATGTTCGCCTACATGGCCATCACCAAGTCCGGCGAGGCCGAGGGCTCGCTCGCCTTCTCCTGGTCCTGGATGAACCCCTTCGGCGTCGATTCGCTCGCCGCCTTCACGGCCGGTCTGTCCCTGTCGATCTTCATCTACTGGGGCTGGGACGCCTGCCTGTCCGTCAACGAGGAGAGCGTCGGCAGCGCCAAGACGCCCGGCCGCGCCGCGATGCTCGCCATGGTCGTCATCGTCGCCTCCTACCTGGTCGTGGCCATCGCCGCCCAGATGTACGCCGGTGTCGGCACCGAGGGCAACGGCCTCGGCAACGAAGAGACCTCGGACAACGTCTTCGCCACCCTCGCCGGACCGATCATGGGCTCCGGCCTCGGCATCCTGCTCTTCGTCGCGGTCCTGGCCTCCGCCGCCGCGAGCCTGCAGACCACCTTCATCCCGGTGGCGCGCACGGTCCTGTCCATGAGCACCTACGAGGCCCTCCCGGCCTCCTTCGCCCAGGTCCACCCCCGCTTCAAGACCCCGGGCCGCGCCACCGTCATGGCGGGCATCGCGACCGGCCTCTTCTACGCGGTGATGACCCTGGTCAGCGAGAACGTGCTGCTCGACACGATCTACGCCCTCGGCCTCATGATCTGCTTCTACTACTCGATCACGGCCTTCGCCTGCGTCTGGTTCTTCCGCGCCGAACTGCGCGCCTCGGTGCGCACCCTCTTCGTCAAGGGCATCCTGCCGGGCATCGGCGGCCTGATGCTCGCCGCGGTCTTCTTCAAGACGCTGTTCGACATGTGGGACCCGACCTACGGTTCCGGCTCCTCGCTCTTCGGCGTCGGCAGCGTCTTCATCATCGGCGTGGGCCTGCTGCTCCTGGGCGTGGTCATCATGGTGATCACGCAGCGCCGCAGTCCCGCCTTCTTCCGCGGTGAGGTCCTGACGAAGTCCACCCCGGCCCTGGTGGTCGAGGACTGACCCAGACCCCCTGCCTGTGTCGTCCCGAGAGGCCCCGGATCGATCCTCCGATCCGGGGCCGTCGGCGTTCCCGGGCCCGGGCGTGAGCCCCGCCCGGCGATCGCGGTGACCCCCGGTGCCCCCGGTCGTTGGTCACGCCATGAAGAAGACCGTGAAGCGCACCCTTGCCGCCCTGGTTCTTTCCGGCGGCACCGCCCTCGCCCTCACCCCCGTCGTCGCGCACGCCGACGAGTCCCCCGTCCAGGGAACGCCGATCACCCAGCGCGTCGGTGAGATCGTCGGGAACCCGGAGCAGGCCGTCGAGGACACGAAGACGGCCGTCGGCACCGCCGCGTCGGTGGCCGGCAGCTCCACGAAGGCCGCGGACACCTCCCTGGTGGGCGCGGACACCTCCCTCGCGGGCGCTGGCGAGGCCCTGGCCTCCGGGCTGCCCAAGAGCCCGAAGGTCGGCTAGGGGGTCAGCCCCAGGTGCGCGAGCACAGGACCAGCCGGTAGCCGTCCGGGTCGGCGACGGTGACCCCGTGCTCGTCCCAGTACGGGTTGTGGGAGGCGACCCGGGTCCCGCCGTGCGCGACGAGCCGCTGCACGAGGGCCTCGTCGGGCGCCTTCCCGAGGTAGACCACGAAGAGATCGTCGACGGTGGGGGCGGGTGCGACCGGGTTGCCGGCGTCGCGGGTGAGCTCGAAGTGCCACCCGCCTCCCGCCGGGCCGACCATCAGCAGATCGTGCTCCCCCGGCACGCTTTCGGCGCTGCGCCACTGCACTTCCAGCCCGAGCCCGTCGACGTAGAACCGCTCGGCGGCCTCCAGGTCGAGGGAGGGGCGGGCGACTCGGATGTGGGTACGTGAATCGATCATGCGGGGCAGCGTACGGCCGCACCCGGGGTGCCACCAGGGTGCGTCGGGCGGGTATCGGAGGTCGCCAACGAGCCCTAGTCGCCCTCGGCCCCGCCATCGCTCCCGCCGTCGGCGATGTCGTAGAAGCCGTCGCCGTCCAGGTAGTGCGCGGTCAGGATGTCGTGCAGCACGGTGCTCTGCGTCTCGTGCACCAGGTACACGCGCATGGGGTAGGTCCAGTCGTCCACCGAGCGGTGGATCCGCCCGCCCGGCCGGACGTTCAGGGCCAGGTCGTGGAAGCTGTCGAGCCCGCGCAGCAGCGCCATGTTCGGGTAGTCGCGCAGGATGCCCTCCCCGGGCGAGACCATGTTGACGAGCCCGGCGTGCCGGACCAGTTCGTAGGAGCTGCCGCAGCGCTCCAGGAAGCGGCCGGGGTCCACGTACGCGTCGACCGTCCAGTCCATCTGGCTCTCACCGATCGCCGCCTTCACGGGGACGTGGAGGTCGGCGCCGCAGGCGCGGGCGGCGGTCTCGATGAGCCGCGGGCCGTGCGGTGTCAGCTTCACCTCGCTGTGCGCGGGCCCGTTGCGCACGCCCAGGGCGTCGAGGACCCGGCAGGTGTACTCGACCAGCGCGTCCTGGTCCGGCCCGTGCCGGGGCAGCAGCCGTGCGCTGGCCCCCAGGTCCCGGACGCCGTTGGCGCTGAGGTGCTGCATCCGCCACAGGTCGGTGACGTGGTGCCGGCCGTCGAGGCTCACGGTGTTGACGATGTACTCGCCGCCGACGAGGTACTCCTGCGCGAGCACCGCCCGGTTGCGCGCGCCGAGAGCGCTGTCGGTGCCGATCAGCGCCGCGAAGGCCGCGCGCACGTCGTCGGCGTCGTCGCAGAAGTGGATGCCGTCGTTGCCGGCGCTCTTGACCGGCTTCAGCACCACCCGGCCCTCCGCCTTGGCGTGCCAGTCGAGCAGGGTGTCCAGGTCGGTGGCGAGGATCTGGTCGGCGGCTGGAACTCCCGCCGCACGTACCGTTTCCAGCATCCGGTACTTGTCCCGGCGGGCCGGGCTCAGCTCCGTGCCGTTGGTCCGCAGCCCCAGGGCCTCGCTCAGGACGTCGGCCAGCTCGACGCCGCTCTCGATGCCCGGCAGAAGACATACGGGTGCGTGCCGTGCGACGGCTCCGGCCGTGCGCGCGGCGTCGCCGTCGTGCACGACCTCCGCGACGAAGTCCCCCGGCCGGAAGCTGCGTTCGTACACGGGGTGCGCGGTGGCGGCGCTGCGGACGTGGAGGCAGTCGAAGCCGCGGTCGCGGAAGAGGGGCGCGAGACTGCGGGCGCTGGAGTAGGCGTCGACGATCGCGACGACGGGGCGGGCGGCGGGCTGTTCACTCATGCGATCCCTCATGGCTGGCTTGCTTGCTGTCGCGGCTGTCGCGGCTGTCCGGCTGGCTCGGCTGGTCTCCGTCAGGGCAGGGGCAGGCCCGTCCGCCAGGCGAGGAAGGCCAGGGTGTCGGCGGCGAGCGCGGCGACCCTGCTCATCGAGCGGCCCTTGTGCCCCGCCTCGGCCTCGGCGCGCAGCAGGACCGGCGCCCGGCCGCCGGTGGCGTGCTGGAGCGCCGCGCACATCTTGCGGGCGTGCATCGGATCGACCCGGGCGTCGTTCTCCGAGACGGTGAACAGCACGGCCGGATAGTCGGTCCCTTCCCGTACGTGGTGGTAGGGCGAGTACCCCAGGAGCCAGCCGAGCTCCTCGGGCTCGTCCGCCGATCCGTACTCGGCGGACCACAGGCTCCCCATCCCGAAGTGCTCGTACCTGACCATGTCCAGCAGCGGTGCCTCGCACACCACCGCCCGGTAGAGGTCGGGCCGCTGGGTCAGCGCGGCGCCCACGAGCAGCCCGCCGTTGGAGCCCCCGTAGATGCCGAGCCGCTCGGGGGTGGTCCAGCCGCCCTCGATCAGCGTTTCGGCCGCGCGGTGGAAGTCGTCGAAGACCTGCTGCTTGTGCTCGCGCATCCCGGCGCGGTGCCATTCCTCGCCCTCTTCGCCGCCCCCGCGCAGGTTGGCCACGACGTAGACGCCGCCGGCCTCCACCCAGGCCAGCACCGACGGATCATAGGCGGGGACCTGCGAGGAGCCGAAGCCCCCGTAGCCGAAGAGGATGGTGGGACGCGGCCCGGTGCGGCCCAGCGGCTCGACCACCAGCATGCGTACGGTCGTTCCGTCGGTGGAGCGGTAGCTGACCTGGGAGCTCCGCACCTCCGGGACCGGCACCATGCCCGGGGCCGGCGCCCAGACCTCGGTGGTGCCGTGGCGGGCGTCGTAGCGCAGGATCGAGCCCGGCGAGGTGCTGTCGGTGTAGGAGAACCACGCCTCGTGGCCGCCCTCCGGCCGTTCGAAGAGGCCGCCGAGCGATCCGACGCCCGGTGTCGGGACGGTGCCGAGCCGGGCGCCGGTCTCCAGGTCGTGGACGGTGACCTCGTTGACGGCGTGCCGCGTCCAGCCCACCAGGAGGCGCGGCCGGACCAGTTCGGGGCCGTCCAGGATGGCGAAGTCGGTCAGGACCGCCTCGGGGTCCTCGGGCACCAGGTCGCGCCAGGCCCCGTACGAGAGGTCGGCGGGGGAGGCGACGCACAGGCGTGAGCGCGGGGCGTCGCGGTCCGTGAAGAGGTACGCCCGGCCGTCGCGCCACATGTAGAGGCCGGTGTCGGCGTCGACGCCGACCTGCACCGGCTGGAACCACGGCGCCTCGGGCCCGCCCTCCGCCAGGTCGCCGAGCCACAGGTCGCTGCGGTTCTCGGTGCCCCGGGAGGCGCCCAGGCTCAGCCAGCGCCCGTCGCGGCTGACGAGCATGCCGAAGTCGGTGGTGTCGGGCATGCCCGCGCCGAAGACCTCGACGTCCTCCAGCTCCGGATCGCAGCCCACCCGGTGCAGGTAGACCCGCCGGCCCGGCCCGGAGCCGGGCAGCAGCCGGACGTAGTAGTAGGCGTCGCCGCCCGGAAGCCAGGCGATGGCCGAATGCCGGGTGCGGGGGATCGGTCCTTCCAGCAGGGCGCCGCTCGCGACGTCCAGGACGTGCAGGTGGGACTCCTCGGTCCCGCCCCGGGAGGTCTTGTAGGCGAGGCGGCGGCCCTCCACGTCCGGATGCCAGGAGTCGAGGGTGGTGGCGCCGGAGGGGTCCAGGCGCATCGGATCGAGGAGGACGCGTTCTTCTCCGGAGGGGTCCACCGTCAGCAGGACCGCGCGCTCCTCGCCGGGCAGGCGGCGGGTGAAGAACTGCCGCTGCCCCCGCCATACGGGAGCGCCCACGCTGCCCGTTCCCAGCAGTTCGGCGACACGCTCGCGCAGGCCGGCGCGTCCGGGCAGCCCGGCCAGGACGCGGTCGCACACCTCGCGCTGGCCGGCCGTCCAGCGCCGGGTCTCCTCGCTGCCGGAATCCTCCAGCCAGCGGTAGGGGTCCTCCACCACGTGGCCGTGGAGCTTGTCCTGCCGTGGATCGCGGCGCGCGGCCGGATAGGGGAAGTCCGGCAGGCCGCTCGTCGGGTCGTACGTCGGGTCGCTCGCCGGCCGGCTCGTCGGGTCGCTCATTGGTCCGCTTTCTGCAGGCCGGCCGCAACCGGCGGGACGGGCGGGGCGGGCGGGACAGCCGCCACCGGCGGGGCGGTCGAGGCAGTCGGGAGGGTCGGTGAGTCGCCCAGGGCGTGGAACGCGCCGCCGAAGAAGACCAGGGGTCCGTCCCCGGTCTCCTCCGACGGGGTGAAGGCCAGGACGCGGGCCAGCACGATCTTGTGGTCCCCGGCGGGCAGGAGCGTCTGCACCCGGCATTCCAGCCATGCGGCGCCCGCCTCCAGCAGGGGCGCGCCGGTCTCCTTGCCGGGGCGCCACGGGTGCCCCTCGAACTGGGTCTCGCCCACCGGGCGGTCACCGCGGGCGAAGTACACGGCGGTGTCCCGCTGCCGCGCCGACAGGACGGTGATCCCCAGGGGGGAGCCCTCGGTGATCAGCGAGGCGAGGTGCGAGCCGTGCGCGACGCAGATCAGTACGAGCGCCGGGTCGAGGGAGACGGTGGTGAAGGAGTTGACCGTGGTGGCGTGCGGGACGCCGGCGTTGACGGTCGACGCGACGGTGACCCCGGTCGCGAAGGCCCGCCCGGCCTGCCGCACCAGCAGGGCGACCGCCTCGGCGTCCAACTCGGGGTCCGGCCCTCGCTCGGCCTCCCGCTCCGGGCCGGTGTCCGACTGATGGCCGCGGTCGCCGTCGAGGCCCTCCGGCGCGGACGGCACCGGCGCCGTGACCCCGTGACGGCGGGCGGCGGCGTGCCCGATCCAGGCCGACACCAGCGCCGAGGCCGCGGCGATGAGCAGCAGCACGGTGAAGGAGCCGCGCAGCGGGCCGATGCTGGTGATCCCCATGAACAGCAGGATGCTGAGCGTCACGCCGGCGAAGGTCCCGAGCGTGAAGAGGCCGGACACCCGGCCGGCCACCGCCACCGGTTCGTTCTCCAGGATGCGGGCCTGGAAGACCACCGCGAACACCTGCCCCGCCATCAGCATGGTGGAGCTGGCCAGGACCGCCACCCAGGCCGTCGTCACCGAGGTCATGCACACCAGGGACGCGGCCACGGCCAGCGCGGCGAGCACCCCCGGACGCAGTCCCCGCTGTTTGCGCAGCCGCGCCGCGAGGGTGGCGCCGAGCACCGCCCCGGCCCCGTTGGCCAGGTTGATCACGCTCAGCCACACGGCGCCGCCGCCCAGGAAGTCCCGGGCGACGACGTTCGGGTAGACGTTGATGATCCCCGCGCCGGCGTTCAGCGCGAAGACGCTGCCCAGCAGCCACTTGCTGCTCGCGGTCAGCCGCGGCTTCCCGGAGCCCGCCGCCGTGCCCCCCGGCCGGTCGTCCCGTGGGGCGGGCGCGGGGACCAGCCGGATCAGCAGCAGCCCGGAGACCACGAAGCTGGCGATGTCCAGGGAGATCAGCACGGGCAGGTTGCTGACCTGGAGCATCACGGGCGCGGCCGCGGTGCCCAGGATGAACATCGACCAGTCGACCTTCGACACCGCGGCCAGTGCCGAAGGCATCCGGTCGGTGGGCAGGACCCGCCGCAGGTAGGCCGTCTGCGAGGCGGTGAAGAAGGGCGTCAGCAGGGAGAGGAAGCCCATCACGCCGATGGTGGCGGCGGAGACGAAGCCGATCCCGCCCCACACCGCGGCGAGGAGCACCGCGAGCACCACGGCGCGCAGCGCGTCCAGCCCGATCAGCATCCGCCGGGTCTCGTAGCGGTCGGCCAGCGGAGCCAGCAGCCGCGAGCCGAACAGGATCGGCAGGTATACGAGCACGATCGCCGTGGTGAGCAGCGCGGTCGAGCCGTGGCTCTGGTTGTAGGCGTAGTAGACGACGCCCGTGCGGAACAGCCAGTTGCCGAACTGGCTCACGGCGTACGCCGCCAGCAGCGAACGGAGGGAACGGCGCTCGGCGCTGCCGCGGCGCTCAGTGGGTGGCACGAGGTGCTCCTGCTCCTTGTGGATGCTCGGCGTACGAGCGGATCGAGCGGTTCAGCCGCGCGCCTCGGCCAGTTGGGCGCGCAGGTCGTCCAGCTCCGCGGTGTCGGCGCCCCGCTCGGCGGCGAGCTCGATGTCGGCCGAGGCGCCGTCCACATCGGCCAGTTCGAGGCGCAGCACCGCCCGGTTGTAGACGTAGTCCGGGTCGTCGGACAGGGCGACGGCGCTGTCGAGGCAGGTCAGGGACTCCTGGGGGCGCCCGCTCGCGTGGAGCACGTGGGCGAGGTTGTTCCAGGCCTCGGTCAGCTTCGGACTGCGGGCCACCGCGGTGCGCAGACTCTCCTCCGCCTCCTCGGCGCGCCCGAGCTCGGACAAGGCCAGGCCCCGGTTGCTCCACGCCTGTGCGTTCTTCGGGTCGTGGTAGACGGCGGCGTCCAGGCTGGCCAGCGCCTCGGCCGCCCGGCCCTGCTTGAGCCGCAGCGTCCCGAGCCCCAGGTGCGCCCGCGCCTCGCCCGGCTTGAGCTCCACCACACGCCGGAAGTCCTGCTCGGCGGCTGCCGAATCGCCCCTTTGCAGATGGAGCCGGGCGCGGTTGAGATGCGCTTCGTAGTAGGGCGGGCACAGGGCGATGGCCCGCTCGTAGTATTCCAGCGCCTCATCGAATTGGCCGGTGCGCTGGAGCATGTTGGCCAGGTCGTTCGCGTATTCCCCGTAGTTCGGGTCGAGGGCTATGGTCCGCTGGTAGGTCTCGTAGGCCTTCGGGAAGTCCTTGACCATTTCGTAGATCTGCGCGGTGTTGTAGACGAGGATCGACTGGTGGAGTGCGTACTTCTCGTCTCCGTAAATCTTCTGCATCCGGTCCATGCCCTCGGTGCAGAGTTTGAGCGCCTCGTCCATCCGCCCCTGCCGGGCCCGGATGTAGGCCAGGGCGTTTTCGGCGAAGACCTTGATGTACTCGAACTTGGGGTGGTCCTGGAATTCGGTGCCGAGCTTCTCCAGGTTCAGCAGGGCGAACCGCTCGGCGGTGACGAGGTCGGGCGGCGACTGGTAGCGGCCGTGCGCCATGCTCTGCGAATACAGCACCGTGGGCGTGTAGAGGCTCTGCGGGAAATGCTGGTAGAAGGTGTCCAGATAGGGAATGGACACGTGCGCGAGGCCCAGCGAGTACAGCACGAAGGACATGCGCAGATAGACCAGGTTGTGCGTCTGCCCGCCGCCGGGGAGGGTGCGCAGCTGCGGGTCGGCCCAGAAGCGGGAGAACAGGTCGAACCAGGTGTCGTACAGCCCGATCTCCTGGAGGGAGATGGACAGCGGCGCCAGCGCCACCATCCGGTCCGAAGCCGTCGGCAGGGCCAGGTGGTGGACCGGGTGGAAGACCTCCTCGGGCGTACCGGCGAGGCCGGCGAGCACCTCGCGGTGGACGCGCTCCTTGACGCCCGCGTCGTAGGTCTCGTAGTTGCGCACCGCCACCGGGTCGTCGTCCGCGCAGTGGGCCCGTACGTACCGCTCCAGCAGGTCGTGCCGGGGCCGCTCGCCGAGCAGGCTGAGGTAGAGGTCCAGGTGCGTCTCGAAGGTCAGGTAGTCGGGCAGCGACACCTTCGCGTCGGCGCAGCGCATCAGCGCCGCGAGCCGGGCGGGCCTGCCCTGCGAGAGCCGCCACATGGTGTCGAGCTGCTTGGGCGCCAGGGGCGCGAACCCCCAGCCCTCGATCAGCTCCCGCGCTTCGCGCCTGGTCAGCGGCGGCAGGGCGACCTGGACGCCCTGCTCCGCGAGGGCGACGTCCGGTTCCCCGTTGACCAGGAGCACGATCGTCAGCCGGCGGCACAGGCTCCGGCGGCGGGCGACGATGTCGAGGAACTGCGTCACCGTCGGCGACAGGCGCTCGGCGTTGTCGATGACCAGGGTGTAGGGCGGCCGGTCGGCGGAGCCGAGGAAGGCTTCGAGGAACTCGTACACGCCGTTGAGCAGCTTGCCCTGGTACTCGTGGAAGTAGAAACGGGTCCGCTCGTCCCGGCTCGCGACGCCCGTGAGGTCCTTCGGCACGCGGAAGGCGGGGGATTCCAGGTCCGGGAAGATCCGCTTGAGGGACTGCTCGGCGGCCGTCACCAACTCCGGGGCGTCCGCCTCCGCGACCGCGATCGCGTGGTCCACGAGCGGCTGGAGACCGGCCAGGTAGCCGTGGGCCAGCCGGTCACCGTTCCCCACGATCACGGGTCCCTGCCGTCCGCCCCGCTCGGAGTCGAGCCAGGCGCGTACGGTGTCCGCCTTGCCGCCGCCGTCCGGTGAGGTGACCAGAAGGAATACCGGGCCCTGCGGGTCCCCGGAATCCAGTCGGCTGCTTGCATGGTCGAGCTCCGCGAAGAGGGCGGGGCGCACGCGCGAATAAAGAGCGGTCATGCCGGAATCTCCCGTGTCGCAATGTTCGCAATGTGTCTCACCGAAGGGAGTGGGGGGCCCGAATGAACGGACCCCCCACTCGTCATCGCCTTAGCCGGCGACGTAAGGCGTGGTGGTGCGCACGGTGTCCTGCTTCTCGGCAACCTTGACCTTCATTTTTCGTCACCCCTTTTCTTTGGAAAGTGAAGCTCTGTGTCCTGGATTTCGGACGTCAACAGCATGGTGGGGCCCACTTGTTGGCGTCAAGGACGCCCTGGGGCATGTGGCTTGGCGTTTGCGGTCCTGGCCGGATCGGTACGGGTGGGGAAGAGGCGCGCATGGTGCGAAAGCACTAGGTGAAGATCATCCCGGTGGCGGAGCGCGGGTCTTCTGCCGGTTTCGACCCCGGCAGAGGGCGTGGGTGCGCCAATGGGTGGGCCAATTCCGGGATGTAATGACCGCCAAAGCGGCCCCCGTTTTGTATACGAACCGGTGGCACGGTTCTCTCACGCTGCGCATACATGCGCTGGTGGGCGGGAGGGGGCGGCGTACGGGTGGCGGCCGGCCGGTGGACTCACGGGCGACTGCCGGTCATGTGTTCGGCCGGGCGGCGGCTGAGCGGGCAGCGCGGGCGCGACGAGGGGCCCCGGCGCGGCGCCGGCCGCCCCGGGTGGTCGCGCGGGGGCCGGACCGGGGCGCACGCCGAAGCGCACGCCCTGCCGGATGAGGGCGGCTGCCGTCTCCGTCCGGGGGCGGGCGCCGGTCGGCGCCGCGCCAACTATGGCTTGAAGCTGATGGTTTGCTTCAGGTCAGCGTCCGCTGGTGACTCCGCCCAGGAAGGCGGTCCAGCTGGCGGAGGCCACGGCCAGCTCGGGCCCGGCCGTCACCTTGGAGTCCCGGATGTGGATGATGTCGGGGCAGGCGGCGACCTCGACGCAGCAGTCACCCTCGCTGCCGCTGTAGGTGGACTTGTGCCAGGGGAGGGCGACCTCGACGCAGTTGTCGCCGTCACCGCTGCTGTAGGTGGACTTGCGCCAGGAAAGGGCGACTTCGACGCAGTCATCGCCCTGGCTGCCGCTGTAACTGCTCTTGAACCACCGTAGCTGGGAGCTGTTCACAGGGATCCTCGCATTCGCATCAACAGGCCCACGGTGTCCGCAGGATTGAGGGCCTGAATGCGAAGTTTGGCATACCGCTGGTGGAGGAGGCTGACGTCTTTTGGGCTTGAGATCACTTGACCCGACTGCTGTCCCTCGGTGTACCCGAGCCACTCATGCTCTTCGGACTCAAGGAGACGAAAGGGACCATCGGTACCCGCGTGCTCCGGGCTGACCGTTGGCATGATCTGAAGGTCGACGTTTGGGCAGTGGGCACATTCCAGCAGGTGATCGATCAGCTCTCGGGTTACTTCCGGCCCACCTGTCTGCCGCTCGATGACCGACTGCTCGATGATGAAACTGAAGGCGGTGAAGGGCGTCTTGCGCAGAAGTGCCTGGCGGGACAGGCGGAAGGCGATGCGTGCCTCCGCCTCCTCCGGCGTAGGCAGCGGCGGAACGTGTTCGATCTGAGCCCGGGCGTAGGCCTCGGTCTGTAACAGTCCCGGTATCGACCGGCACTCGTAGGTATTGAGGGTGATCGCCGTCTCCTCCAGCTCGGCCCACCGCCTGAACCACTTCGCCAGCCCCCGCCGCTTGGTCAGCTCCTTCGCCGCGATGCGGATGACCCCGTACGCGTCGAGCGACACCTCCGCCCGGTCCACGAACTTCGTGGACGGATGGCGGCGGCCCTGTTCCACCGAGCCGATGTACTGCACCGAGTAGCGGACCTCGGAAGCCAGCTGCTCCTGGGTCAGCCCGGCCCGCTTGCGTGAGGCCTTCACCGTCTTGCCGAAGTTCCTCAGGTCGTTGTCCGGCTCGACCTCACCGTCACCGCTCTCATCGGCATGTGCCATCGCGGTCACCTCCCGCGGACATGCTTACGGACGGTGACCACTACTGTCCAGAGCGTGGACTCGTACAGTTTGTGAGTAGCGGTCGCGGTGCTGGGAACTCGCCTGCTCAGCCGGGACGTTGTCACCATGACTGCACCCTCACGCCCCGGGCCCGTCCTCGTACGCATGTTCACACAGCGTTTCAGCTGCACTCCGCGCGGGGCCCGCCTCGCCCGGCAGCTGACCCTGGTCGAGCTGGACGACTGGGGCATCCCCGAATCCACAGCGCTCTCCGCCGACGCGGGGCTCCTCGTGGCCGAGCTCGTCGCCAACGCGGTGACCCACGGCCGGGTTCCCGGCCGGGACTTCGAGCTCAAACTGACCCTGCTGGAGGGCGTCCTGCGGGTGGAGGTGTCCGACGCCCGCCGCGACCGCCGGCCCGCGGTGCGGCCGCAGGAGTACCAGGCCGAGGCGGGCTACGGGCTCCGGATCGTGGAGGGAATCGCCGTGGGCTGGGGTGTCACGGACCGCCTGATCGGCAAAACGGTCTGGGCCGAGCTCTCGACCCGCCGCCCGGGCGCGCCGGGCGGGGCGCCGTCTCGGGCGACGGTAGGCCTCAGCGGTCCCGGTACACCTCCCGCCGGTGCCCCGCTGTCAGGACCCAGATGATGAGCTGCCCGTCCTCGACGGTGTAGATCACGCGGTAGTCGCCGATGCGGATGCGCCAGCGCGACGCATGGCTCCGCACGGCCTTGATGTCGCACGCAGCCGTTTCTCCAGCCGTCAGTGCCTTCCGCAGTTCGGTGAGCCGATGGAGGATCCGCACTGCGTCGGGGCGGGGGACCTTCAGCAGGTCGCGCTGTGCGTGGGAGGTGAACCGAGTGACGTATCCCACCGTCATGCCTGCTGGTCGCGAAGCATGGCGGCCATTTCCTCAAGCGATACGGAGCCCTCGATGCCCTCGCTCTCGGCTTCGTCGGCAAGTTTGTTCAGCCATGCATCCTCGGCGTCGTCGGCGAGGCGGCGAAGCCGTTGGTACTCGTCGATGTCGATCACGACGGCCTCCTGCTTGCCGCGACGCGTGATGATCGTGGGCACTCCGTCGCGGTGGGCGCGGTCTATAGCGTCCGCGAGGTGGTTGCGTACTTCAGCCATGGACTCGATCACAGGCTCACTCATGTCATAGATGTACCAGCTGTACATGAGAGCCGCCTCGGGGCTCATAGATACTGCGCGAAGTCGTCCAGGGTGCGCAGGACCTCCGGTTCCGGCCCCGAGGGGAGCTGGAGGACGACCTCCTCGATGCCGAGGTCGGCGAAGTGGGCCAGCTTGCCGGGGCTGGGGTGGACCCCGTACGGGACCACCTGGAGGGATTTCGGGTCGCGGCCCGCCGTCTCCCAGACCTGGCGCAGGACCGGGAGGGACTCGGACAGGCCGCGACCGCCGATCGGGAGCCAGCCGTCGGCGTGGTCGGCGATGGCCGTGAAGAGCTTCGGGCCGGCCGCGCCGCCGATGAGGGTGCGGGGGCCGTACTGGGGGACGCCCGAGGCGAGCTCGCGCGGGGCCTGGACCGGCTTCGGGTAGGCGGCGCTGGCCCGGACGGAGCAGTACTGGCCCACGTACGCGGTCGGCTCGGGCGCCCACAGCGCGCGCATCAACGCCAGCCGGTCGCGGACCAGTTCCCGGCGGGTGCTCCACTCGACGCCGTGATCGGCGGCCTCCTCGACGTTCCAGCCGTAGCCGATGCCGAAGGTGAGGCGTCCGGTGGAAAGGTGGTCCAGGGTGGCGATCCGCTTGGCGAGGCCGATCGGGTCGTGCTGGGCGACCAGGGTGACGCCGGTGCCCAGGTGCAGCCGTTCGGTCACGGCGGCGGCCTGGCCGAGGGCCACGAAGGGGTCCAGGGTGCGCCCGTACATCTCGGGGAGCTCGCCGCCCATGGGGGCGGGCGTGTCGCGGCTGGCCGGGATGTGGGTGTGCTCGGGCAGGTAGAGGCCGGAGAACCCGCGCTCTTCGAGGGCGCGGGCCATACGGACCGGGGACAGGGTGCGGTCGGTGAGGAAGACGGTCGTGGCGATCCGCATGGTCCGGCACCTCCGATACGTGGGGACCGCCACGCTACGGCCTCCGGCCGGAGGCGGGCAGGGGGCGTCGCCATGACGGTGCCGTCGTGTCGCATTCCGCCCCCCCCCGCAGCCGTCGCCCGCGCCCCGGATGGCGCCGTCACCGTCGCCCCGCTCCGATGCCGGCTTCGGTTACGAGCCGGGCGAATCCCCCAGCCCCGTGAGGAGGCGCCCGGACAGGGCCGAGGTCCTGTCCGGGCGGTCTTCGTGGATCAGGTCGCGTTGTCCGGTGCGGTGCATCGCAAGGCGGAGGGGCGCAGCTCGTACGTGGCTGTACTCGCGCGCTCCGACAACGCAGGGAGGCGCCGTGCCAGGCAGCGCGGGCCCGCGGAGATCACACGGAGGACAGGGCCTAGCCGCGCGGGTAGCGGGAGAGCCAGCCCGGGGAGGCCGTGGTGGGGGTGTGGAGGGAGGGGGACTGGGTCATTTCCAGGGCGAAGTCGTCGGAGAGTTCCAGCAGCGTGGCGCGGCCTTCGAGGTCCGCGAGCCAGGCGGCCGGGAGGGCCGTCTCGCCGTGCAGGGCGCCCAGCAGGGCCCCGCACAGGGCGCCGGCGGCGGCGGAGTCGCCGCTGTGGTTGACGGCGAGGCGCAGGCCGTGCGGGACGTCCTCGGCCACGAGGGCGCAGTACAGGGCCACGGCGAGGGTGTCCTCGGCGGAGCGGTCGGCGGGGTCGTCGCTCGCGGCCAGGGCCTCTACCGCCGCGGGCCCGGGTGCCCCTCGGGTGACGGCCGACAGGGCGCGCAGCAGGGCGTCCGTGACGGGCTGGTGGGCCGGGCGGGCGCCGAGCAGGGCGAGGGCGGGCCGCACGGCGGCATCCAGGGTGTCGCCGCGCGTCAGGCCGTGGACGATGACGGCGAAGGCCCCCGCGGAGAGGTACGCGGTGGGGTGCCCGTGGCTCTGCGCGGCGCATTCGACGGCGAGTTGGAACACGAGGGCCGGCTCCCAGCCGACCAGCAGCCCGAAGGGCGCCGAGCGGGCGGCGGCGCCCGCGTCCCGGGCGGCGGGGTTCTTGGGCTGGTCGAGGGTGCCGAGGATCGCGTCGCCGAAACCGGTCAGGCAGGCCCGGCCGGGTGCGCGGCGGTCGTAGAGCCACTCCTGTTGCGCCAGCCAGCCGTTGTCCTCGCGGCGCTCGTCGGGACCCCAGTCGCTCTGGGTGGCGGCCCAGCGCAGGTACGCGCGGTGGACGTCGGTGGGCGGGTGCCAGGCGCCGGTGTCCCGGCGTACGTGGGCCCGTATCAGGCCGTCCGCGGTGAAGAGGGTGAGCTGGGTGGAGGCGGTGACCGCGCCCCGGCGGCCGAACGCGGGGGCCGGCGCGGGCGCGGTCAGGCCGTCCGGGCCGTGGGTCTCGCGGATGCGGTCGAGGGAGAGGGCGGCCAGGGGCGCGCCGAGGGCGTCCCCGAGGGCGGAGCCGAGGAGGGTCCCCCGGACCCGGCTGCGGAAGTCCTGCTGCTCGACGCGCCCCCACAGCCAGGTGGCCACCGCCCGCCCGGCGGCTGGCCCGGTGCCCGCCGCGGCCACCGGCTGGGCCGGGGGGCCGCCTTGCCCCGGGGCGGGCCCGGTGCCCGTGGCGGCCGCCGTCGTACCCGTCATGTCCATGCTGTTCCCCCCGCCGCCTTTGGCGCGCACTGTAGTGGACGGGTGCGAACGGAGAACGCGCGGATCCGCCGGGATGGGCCGGAAAACGAACACGTTCCGGACCGCCCGCCCGCCCGCCTGCCTGCCCGCGCCCGCCCGCGCGCGCGCCCGCCCCCAGAGCCCCGCGCTCGTCAGTCCAGCACGGGAAGCAGCTCCGGCAGGTGCCCGTCCGAAGCGCGGGCCGCCTCCTGGCGCTCCCGCGGCACCTTGCCGTACAGCGTCGTACGGGCCTTCGCGGGCCGCCCGGCGGCCTCCGCGACCGCGATCAGGTCCCGTACCGACTTGTACGAGCCGTAACTCGACCCCGCCATCCGCGAGATGGTCTCCTCCATCAGGGTGCCGCCCAGGTCGTTCGCCCCCGACCGCAGCATCTCGGCCGCGCCCTCCGCGCCCAGTTTCACCCAGCTGGTCTGGATGTTGGTGATGTGCGGATGGAGCAGGATCCGGGCCATCGCCGTCACGGCCCGGTTGTCGCGGACCGTCGGGCCGGGCCGGGCGATGCCCGCGAGGTACACGGGCGCGTTGGTGTGGATGAACGGCAGCGTCACGAACTCCGTGAAGCCCGCCACGTCCTTCGCCCGCGCGGCCTGCTGGATCCGGGCCAGCGTGCGGAAGTGGCCGAGCCAGTGCCGGGGCTGGTCCACATGCCCGTACATCATCGTGGACGAGGAGCGGATGCCCAGTTCGTGCGCGGTGGTGACCACGTCGATCCAGTCCGCCGCCGGGAGCTTGCCCTTGGTGAGGATCCAGCGGACCTCGTCGTCCAGGATCTCCGCGGCCGTACCGGGAATGGAGTCGAGCCCGGCCTCCTTGGCCGCCGTCAGCCAGTCCCGTACGGACATCCCGGTGCGCGTCGCGCCGTTGATGACCTCCATCGGCGAGAAGGCGTGCACGTGCATGCCGGGGACCCGCTCCTTCACCGCCCGCGCGATGTCGAAGTACGCCGTCCCGGGCAGGTCCGGGTGGATGCCGCCCTGCATGCACACCTCGACCGCGCCGAGCTCCCACGCCTGGGCGGCGCGGTCCGCGACCTGGTCCAGGGAGAGCGTGTACGCGTCGGCGTCCGTGCGGCGCTGCGCGAAGGCGCAGAAGCGGCAGCCGGTGTAGCAGACGTTGGTGAAGTTGATGTTCCGCGTGACGATGTACGTGACCTCCTCGCCCACCACCGACTTGCGCAGGTCGTCCGCGACGCGGCACAGCGCGTCCAGCGCCGGCCCGTCCGCGTGCAGCAGCTCCAGCGCCTGCGCGTCCGTGAGGGCGGTCGGGTCGTCGGCGGCTTGCGCGAGGGCGGTGCGTACGTCCGTGCCGATGCGCTGCGGCGCGGCGCCTTCCCGCAGCCGGTCGGCCGCCACACTCTCGCGCAGGGCCTCCCAGTCGCCGTAGACGTGGTCGAAGTCGTCACGCCGGTCGCCGGTGCGGCCCTCGGTGTCGATGGTGGCGTGCAGATCGGTCCGCCCGTACGCGGTGAAACCCTCGTCCGGCTCCTGCCAGGGCCTGCCCTCGACGCTCGCACCCTCGTCCGCGAGCCCGCTCTCCGCGTCGGCCAGCGCCCGTACGTGCGGCAGCAGCCGGGGGTCCAGCCAGGGCTCGCCGCGCTGGAGGAACTCCGGGTAGACGGTCAGGCGTTCGCGCAGCTGGAAACCGGCGGCGGCGGTGCGCGCGGCCAGCTCCTCGATGTGCGGCCAGGGACGTTCGGGGTTGACGTGGTCGGGGGTGAGCGGTGAGACGCCGCCCCAGTCGTCGATGCCCGCGCCGATCAGCAGCGCGTACTCGGCGTCCACCAGATTCGGCGGCGCCTGGATCCGGGCACCGGGGCCCAGGATGTGCCGGGCGACGGCGACGGCGGCGGCCAGCTCCTCCAACTCCGCGTCCGGCATGCCGCGCATCGCGGTGTCCGGCTTGGCGCGGAAGTTCTGGACGATGACCTCCTGGATGCCGTGGTAGCCGCGCTGGATCCGGCGCAGCTGGAAGAAGGCGTCCGCGCGCTCCTCGTAGGACTCGCCGATGCCGATGAGGACACCGGTGGTGAAGGGCACGTTGGAGCGGCCGGCGTCCTCCAGTACGCGCAGCCGTACGGCCGGCTCCTTGTCGGGGGAGCCGTGGTGGGGGCCGCCGGGCTCGGACCACAGGCGGGTGGCGGTGGTCTCCAGCATCATGCCCATGGACGGCGCGACGGGCTTGAGGCGCTGGAGGTCGGACCAGGTCATGACCCCGGGGTTGAGGTGGGGGAGCAGGCCCGTCTCCTCCAGGACGCGGATCGCCATGGCCCGTACGTAGGCGAGGGTGTCGTCGTAGCCGTGCGCGTCCAGCCACTCCCGGGCCTCCGGCCAGCGGTCCTCGGGCCGGTCGCCGAGCGTGAACAGGGCTTCCTTGCAGCCCATCGCGGCGCCCCGGCGGGCGATGTCGAGGACCTCGTCGGGGGACAGGTACATCCCGTGGCCCTCGCGGCGGAGCTTGCCGGGGACGGTGACGAAGGTGCAGTAGTGGCACTTGTCGCGGCAGAGGCGGGTGAGGGGGATGAAGACCTTGCGCGAGTACGTGATGACGCCGGGGCGGCCGGCGGCGGCGAGGCCGGCGTCCCGGACGCGGGCGGCGGAGGCGGAGAGGTCCCGCAGGGCTTCACCGCGCGCCTGGAGGAGTACGGCCGCCTCGGTCGCGTCGAGCGCGACGCCGTCGCGGGCCCGCCGGAGCGCGCGGCGCATCGCGTTTTCGGTCGGAGCGTCACTCGGAGTGGTCATGCGGTGAGCATACGATCCCGCGGTCGGCGCACGGCCGGCTCATCGCATCAGCTCACCGGCATTGACCAGCAGGGACTGGCCGGTTATCGCCCGCGCCCGGTCGGAGGCGAGGAAGACGGCGGCGTTCGCGACATCGCCGTCGGTCGCGAGGTCGGGCAGCGCCATGCGCTCGGTGAGGCGGGCGTGGACCTCGGCTTCGGGGACGCCCTCGCTGTGGGCGGTGAAGGTGACGAAGGCCTGGACCGGCGGGCCCCACATCCAGCCGGGCAGCACGGTGTTGACGCGGATGCGGTGCGGGCCCAGTTCGCGGGCCATGGAGTACATGGCGGAGGTCAGGGCGCCCTTGGAGGCGGCGTAGGCGGCCTGTTGGACCTCGGAGGGCGGGGAGATGGAGGACTGGGTTCCGATGATGACGACGGAGCCGCCGCCGGCCGCCTTGAGGGCGGGCAGGCAGGCGCGCGTCATCCGCAGGGTGCCGAGCAGATTGACGTCGATGACCTGCTGCCAGGTCCCGAAGTCGGCGTCTTCGAGTCCGCCGAAGGCGGAGTCCCAGACGGCCACGTGCACGACCGCGTCGATCCTCCCGAACCGCTGCGCACCGAGAACGGCGTTCCCGCCGTCCCGCACGACGGCGGCGGCGACCTGGTGCCCGAGACCGGCGCCGACGCCGGAGACGATGACGGTCTTGCCTCGCAGCAGCGGCATGGTGGCGGGCCTCCGGGGGAGGGTGGGTGGGCCGTGCTGGCTGACGGCCCGTCAGGTATGGTGCTCAAGCGGGCCAGGGTAGGGGAGGGGGGTCGGCTTGTGAAGGGGAGGGGCGGGGCCGGGGGTGGCGGGCGTTCTCAGGTGGCCGCGCGGCGCAGTCGGGCCAGGCCCTCCGTGATGTCCTGCGGGGTGTGCGTGGTGAAGGAGAGGCGCAGGGTGCGCGGATCCGGGCTGCCCGTGAAGAAGGGGGCTCCCGGGACGAAGGCCACACCCTGGGCGATCGCCGAAGGGAGGAGGGCCGTCGCGTCGTGGCCCTCCGGGAGGCGGGCCCAGACGAACATGCCGCCCTCCGGGCGGTTCCAGGAGGAGCCCGGCGGGAGGGCCTCGCCCAGGCCCGCGAGCAGGGCGTCCCGGCGCGCCCGGTACGCGGTGCGGACCTTGGCGATGTGGGCGTCCAGATCCACCGCGCCGAGGTAGTGCGCGGCGGCCAGCTGGTCCACCGTGGAGGTGTGCAGGTCGGCCGCCTGCTTCGCGACGACCGCGGCTCGGCGCAGCGCAGCCGGCGCCCGGAGCCAGCCGAGCCGCAGCCCGGGCGCCATGACCTTGGAGAAGCTGCCGAGCAGGGCCGTACGGTCCTCCGCTCCCGGGTGGGCGGCGAGCCAGGGGACCTCGCACCCCTCGTAGCGGAGGTCTCCGTAGGGGTCGTCCTCCACGAGCCACAGCCCGAGGCGCGCCGCGATGTCCGCCACCGCCGCCCGGCGCTCGGCCGGCAGGGTGCGCCCGGTCGGGTTCTGGAAGGTGGGGACCGAGTACAGCAGCTTGGGGCGTTCCCGCGCCACGAGGTCGGCGAGGGCGTCGGGAATGATGCCCTCCTCGTCGCACGGCACGGCCACGACCCGGGCTCCGGCGAGCCCGAAGCACTGCAGGGCCGCGAGGTACGTCGGGTTCTCGACCAGGACCACGTCCCCGGGCTCGACCAGGGCGGCCGTGATGAGCGTGAGGGCCTGCTGCGAACCCGAGGTGATCAGCACGTCGTCCGCGGAAGTCGGCAGGGAGCGGGCCGCCGCCCGGGCCGCTATCGCCGCGCGCAGTTCCGGCGCGCCTTCGGTGGTCGAGTACTGGAGCGCCCGGCGCGCCGACACGGCGAAGGCGGCGTCGTACGCGGCCCGCAGCCCCTCGGTGTCGAAGAGCTCCGGCGCGGGCAGTCCGCCGGCGAAGGAGATCAGGCCGGGGCGCTCGGTGAGGGCGAGGATCTCGCGTACGGGGGAGCTTGCGACCCCCTCGGCGCGGGCGGCGAACGCGGGCGGTGGCGACGTGAGGACGGCGGCAGCGGGCACGGGGAGCTCCTCGGGGAGGTGGGTGCGCGCATCCTAACCACAGAAAAGTGCAGACGACACGTATATGTCAGGTCGTGGACGGCCGCCACCGGAGCCGCGCCGACTGGCCCCTGTCTCTCGTTAACTGACGCTGGATCAGCTAGACCGTACCCATGACGACAGGAGAGCAGGAGCGGCGGGAGCCCGTGGATCACGGGGAGCGGCGGGGGCAGGACACCCGGGCGGCTGACTACGCCGCCCTGGCGGCCGTCGGTCCGTACGGCGTCCGGCCGGGCCATGCGCTGATCACCATGGTGGAACCGCACCCGGGTCACGAGTACGCCTACAACCGCTGGTACGAGGACGACCACTACTACGCCGGCGCGATGGCCATGCCGTGGATGTACGCCGGCCGCCGCTGGGTGGCCACCCGCCCACTCCAGGAACTGCGCTACCCGGAGAAGTCGGCCGTCGCCCAGCCGGTGACCGCCGGGTGCTACCTGTCGACGTACTGGGTGACCGAGGGGCGCTACGACGAACACATGAGGTGGACCGTCGCCATCAACCAGCGCCTCAACCGGGACGGCCGGGTCCACCAGGACCGCACCCACGTCTTCACGGCCTTCCAGGACCACGAGGCCACGGTCTACCGCGACGGAGCCGCCGGCCCGCGGGACTTCCACGCGCTCGACCACCCGTACGCGGGGCTCGTCCTCCAGGTCATCGACGCCGACGGGCCGCGGCAGCGGGCGGAACTCCTCGCATGGCTGCGCTCGCGCGCCCTGCCGAAGCGGCTCCACGGCTCGCCCGCCGCGATGGTGACGGTCTTCCGGCCGACGCCGCTGCCCGGGGACCGGATGACGTACGTCAAACAGGTGGAGGGGGTCGACACCCGGCTCACGCTGCTCTGGTTCCTGGAGGAGCGCCCGCGGGGCTGCTGGGGGCGGTTCGAGGGGCTGGACGCGGAGGTGGCGGAGGCGGGGATGGGGCGGGTGGAGCTGGTGGCGCCGTTCGTTCCGACGGTTCCGGGGACGGATCGGTACGTCGACCAGCTGCGGTGACGCGGGGCGCGGGCGGCCCGGGCGGCGCGGGCGGCCGGTGGCAGCGGACATGGCCGAGCCCCCTCGGCCAAGACGGCGGGCCGGTCGAGAGGGCTCCAGTCAGTGGTGCGTGTGGTGCTGGTGGTGCTGGTGGTGCGTGTGGTGCGGGTCGTACTGGTGGTGCGGGTTGAGCGGCTGTGCAGGTGGGTCGGTCGGGGGTGCGCATGGTGACGTTCAGACGAGGCGTCCCAGCCCGCCCTCGGTGACGACATCGGCGACGAACGAGGTCCAGGAGCCCGGCGCGAAGGTGAGGGACGGACCGTCCTGCACCTTCGAGTCGCGCACCGCGATGGCTTCCACAGCAGGGGACTTGACCTCGACGCAGGCACCGTTGGGGCCGGAGTAGGAGGACTTGGTCCAGTTTTCCGTAGCGCCCTGACGAATAGCCATGTTTCTCTCCGGTTCAACGAGTGGTGCGGGTGGGGGTGAGACGTCGGCCCCAATTGCCTTTTCCGGCCGACGTGATCGACGCTACCCGCACCTCCCGACGGGTGACGGACTCATTCACCCGACCGAGTGGCATATTCCATTCAGGCCTTCTGCGGTCGGGGGGCGGCGGTGTACCGTACCGGCCCCTCCTCGCCGACTGCCCCGTTCTCGCCGCTTATCCGACCCCTGGGCCTCTCCGCTTACCGGTCGTCCTGGGCCGCGTAGCCGGCGATGATCTCGGCGATGAACTGCCGGGTCTGGTCGACGTTGAGCGCCTGGGCGCGCAGATGCTCGTACATCACACTGTATTTCTGAACATCGTTCGCCTTCTCCAGGTACAAATCGCTCGTTACGCCCTCGATGTAGACGACGGTCGAGTCGGAGGCGTCCGGGAATTCCAGAATGGAGTACTGGCCGTTCACGCCGGGGTGCGCGCCCATCGAGAAAGGCATCACCTGCACGGTGATGTAGGGCTGCTCGGACTGCTCTATCAGGTACTCCAGCTGCTGGATCATCAACTTCGGGTTGCCCACGTGCCGGCGCAGCGCCGCCTCGTCGATGACCGCCCACAGGCGCAGCGGACCGACTTCGGCGTTGTTGTTGTCCGTCTCCGACAGCCGCTTCTGGCGGTGCATCCGGACCTGCACCCGCTTGTCCACATCGGCCGCCGCCGTCTCGGGCTGTGCGCCGCGGATGAGGGCGTGGGCGTACTCGGGGGTCTGGAGCAGCCCCGGCACCATTTGCGGCTCGTACGTGCGCAGGCTGGCGGCGTCCGTCTCCAAGCCGATGTAGACGCTGTACGGGATGTCGCCGAAGGCGTGCCACCAGCCCTGCTGGCGGGAATCCTTGGCCATCTGCATGAGGGATTCCACGAGCCGGCGGTCCTCGACCTCGTACACGTCGCACAGGTCGCGGACATCGCGCTGGCTGATGGAACGCCGGCCGTTCTCCAGTCGGCTGATCTTCGACTGGGAGACCAGCAGGCGTTCGGCGACCTGCTCGGCCGTCATGCCTTTGTCCTCGCGGAGCTTGCGCAACTCCATGCCCAGTCGGCGGCGTCGGACGGTGGGATTGACATTGGACGCCACGTGAACGGCACCTCCGCCTTCTTTTGTTTCTGTCTCTCTGCGTGCTTGATGATGAGCAGACTGCCACCGAAGGACGCGCCACCGCTCGGGAACGGCCGGGAAAACAGACGCGCGGGGTGGCGAGACCGGCGAACCGGCCCCGCCACCCCGCGCGCTGGCGGCTCCCGAACCGGGTCATTGCGGACGTCGGTTGCGGTGGTGGCGTTGCTGTGGAGCGGTGAACTGTGCTGCGGTGCGGTGAACTGTGCTGCGGTGGACCGTGCTGTGGTGCTGGGTGTTGCGGTCGGTACGGGTCGTGCGGGTCGTGCGGGTCGGTCAGTGTGCGGCCGCGCGGGCCATCGCACCGGTCCGGCGCGGCTGTAGCGGAATACCGCTTGCCGTGGCGGTGGGCGCGGCTGTGGCCCGGGCGGTGGGCGGTACGGGGGCCCGGTCACGGCGTGGCTGTGCACCCACGCCGTTCTGGACGTCCATCACGGCATGCGCCACGAGACCGCCCATCGGGTCGTGCCGGATCAGGTCCCGCAGCCGGGACCTGGACGAACGCCCCTCGTTGCCGGGGTACAAGTGCTTGCCGAGCCCGACCGCGTGGGCCAGGGCGGCAAGCGCCGCGGTCCGCGGGTCCGGCGGTACGCCGGTGCGGATCGCGGTGTCCAGCCGGGCACGGATCTCCCGGCTGATCGCCGTGTCCGTCGCCTGGTAGCGAGTCGTCGGCAGCACCCCGCACATCTGTCCCGCAACGGCATGAACCATGCCGCAACGCTCCAGGTGGGCGAGGTAAATCTGGCGGAGGCCCAGGCGGGGTCCGCCGATCCAGTGGACGGCCCGTACCGGGCTGCCGCGCCTGCGCAGCAGTTCCAGTGCGGAGTCCAATGTCGGATCTCCTGTCGGCCGTGGCATCACCACGGCGATACGATCCCCGTCAGGGGCTATCCGTCCTGCCAGAGCCAGCTCCACTAGCTGTGCCCCGGCCAGGCCGAGGTCGAGCGACTGCGGCTGCGCCGTGGTACCCGTGGCCGGGTCCAAAGCGAGCAGCAGAAGCTCCTCCGGAATTGTTCTGCGGCTCCTGCCCATCCATGCCTCCCCGCGTGGATGAGTGACAGGGTGACGCCTCTCACATTCATCTGTCGAGAGCGCCTGGCCGCTTTGTGGGGGAACCCGCAGCTATGTCGTTCTCGTCTAGCACGGGGGCGATGCCCCCTAGACGGGACACTGTTAGACATTCGGACAGCCGGACGTGGTGGCGATCGAGGAGGAACTGGTGGCGGGCGAGTCCCCCGACAAGTCGGTAGATGAAGCAGCGCCGGGGGCGGCGGAGTCTTCCGCGGAGCGCGATCCCAGGCTTTCGGTGTTCCGGCCGAGGGATCCTGAGCACGGCTCAGGCGGACCCACCGCCGAGCCGGACCCGAAGTCCGACTCCGCGCAGCGGGATCCCCTGCGGGAGGCGGTGGCGGCCTGGGTCGCCACGGCCGACGCCTCCCCGGCCCCCGACGAGCGCCCGGCCCCCACCCCACCGCCCCGGCCCGACGATGCCACCCCGGCGAAGCCGCCTGCCGATGCGGCTGCCGCCGCTGAGGCACGCGAGGATTCCGCCGCGGCGGACGCGGATCCGGCTGCCGCCGGTGGGGTGCCGGGTGCGGGTTCGGCTGCCGCGGGTGGGGCGGGTCGGGATTCCGCTTCCGCGGG
>NZ_JBSFTS010000016.1:0-77902 GCF_053591375.1 Streptomyces sp. NPDC003034 | reverse complement strand
GGCGCGGGCGAGCCGGTGGCTGAGCGAGAGGCGGATGCGGAGGAGTCCGGCGACAGTGAGCGCACCGCCGTCTTCCGTGCGGTGAAGCCGGACGCGGACGTGGTTGCTGCCGGTGAGGCGCGTCGGGATTCCGCTGCGGTGGGCGCGGGCGAGCCGGTGGCTGAGCGAGAGGCGGATGCGGAGGAGTCCGGCGACAGTGAGCGCACCGCCGTCTTCCGTGCGGTGAAGCCGGACGCGGGCTTGGCTCCTGCCGGTGAGGCGCGTCGCGACTCCGCTGCGGCGGGCGCGGGCGAGCCGGTTGCTGAGCACGTGCCGGGTGTCGGTGCCGCCGGTGGGGCGGGTCGGGATTCCGCTTCCGCGGGCGCGGGCGAACCGGTGGCTGAGCGAGAGGCGGATGCGGAGGAGTCTGGCGACAGTGAGCGCACCGCCGTCTTCCGTGCGGTGAAGCTGGATGCCGGTGCGGCTGGCGCCGCTGACGCTGGTCGAGCCTCCGCTTCGGCGGACACGGGCAAACTGGCTGCCGAGCAGGTGAAGTCGGGCGCTGGTTCGGCTGCCGCCGCTGACGCTGGCCGGGATTCCGCTTCGGCGGGCACCGGAAAGTCGGCTGCTGGGCGGGTTTCGGATGCGGTCAAGCCCGTGGTCGGTTCCGCTGCCGCCGCCCGCGATTCCGCTTCGGCGAGCACAGGCAAGCCGGTTGCCGCGCGGGCGGCGGAGTCGGCGGACAGTGAGCGTACGGCTGTGTTCCGTGCGGTGAAGCCGGGCGCTGGTTCGGCTGCCGCAGGCGAGGCGCGTCGGGGTTCCGCTTCGGCGACCAGCGGCAAGCCGGTTGCCGACCAGGACAAGGATGCGGCGGAGTCTGGCGACAGCGAGCGGACCGCCGTCTTCCGGGCCGTGAAGCCCGGGGCTGACGCCGGCCGGGGTTCCGCTTCGGCGGATGCGGGCAAGCCGGTTGCCGACCAGGACAAGGACGCGGCGGAGTCTGGCGACAGCGAGCGCACCGCCGTCTTCCGGGCCGTGAAACCGGACGCTGCGGCGGCGCCCAAGGCCAGTACCTTCGTGCCGCTGCGTACGGATGACGTTCCCGCGAAGCCCGAGGCAGGCAGGGAGCCGAAGCCCGCCCCCGCCCCCGCGGCAACGGCACCCGCATCCGCACCCGCATCCGCACCCGCATCCGCCGCCGCCTTCGCCCCCGAGCGGACCACCCAGCAGCCGCTGCCCCCGAAGCCGCCGCTCGACATGCTGGCGGACCTCACCAACAATCCGCCCCCGCCGCCGAGTCCCCTGCGCACCGCCGTGCGGCGGTTCAAGATCTACGCCCCGCTCGTCGCGATCCTGGCCGTCATCCTCGGCGTCGTGCAGCTGGTGCGTCCGCTGCCCGAGCCGAAACTCGTACTGAGCGCGAAGAGCTCGTACACCTTCGGCGGCTCCAAGCCCTCGCTGCCCTGGCCCGGCGAGGGCCAGGCCTACATGGCCGCCGCCGGCCTCGGCACGCTCGGCCAGTCCGGCGAGCAGAAGCCCGTGCCGATCGCCAGCGTCACCAAGTCGATGACGGCGTACATCATCCTGCGCGACCACCCCATCAAGAAGGGTGAGCAGGGCGAGATGATCGAGGTCGACAAGACGGCCGAGACCGAGGGCAAGAAGAACAACTCCACCGACAACGAGTCCACGCTCGACACGGTCAAGGAGGGCGACAAGATCTCCGAGTACGACGCGATCGCCGCCCTCATGATCCCGTCGGCCAACAACATCGCGCGGCTGCTGGCGCGCTGGGACGCCGGTTCCCAGGAGGCGTTCGTCAAGAAGATGAACGACACCGCCAAGGAACTCGGCATGACCAAGACCACGTACACGGACCCTTCCGGTCTGGACGCGACCACGGTCAGCACGGCCGAGGACCAGGTCAAGCTTGGTCTGAAGCTCGTGGAGATGGAGACGCTGCTCGACATCACCAAGAAGCCGAGCTGGGTCGACCCGTCGGGCAAGAACTGGCGGAACTGGAACGGGCTCGTCCCGGCCAACGAATCGCTCGGCATCAAGACCGGTACGACGACCAAGGCCGGCGGGAACCTCCTCTTCGCCGCGAGGAAGAAGATCGGCAACACCAACCAGCTGATCGTCGGAGCCGTCCTCGGCCAGCACAAGCCGCCGATCATCGACAGCGTGATCGCGGCGAGCAGGCAGCTGCTGATCGCCACGCAGAAGTCCCTCGAAGGCGCGCCCGTCGTGAAGAAGGGCGAGGTCGTGGGGTACGTGGACGACGGCCTCGGCGGCCGTACGCCGGTCGTCGCCACCGGCGACGTGCAGGCGGTCGGCTGGGCCACCCTGACCGTCCACATCAAGCTGGCGGACGGTGGCAGCAAGATCCCTCAGACGGCGAAGGCCGGTACCGAGATCGGTGTGCTGACCGTCGGCGAGGGTGCCAGCCAGGTGCAGGTGCCGGTGGCACTGCAGAGCGACCTCGCCGCGCCCGGCATCGGCAGCAAGCTGACGCGCGTCGGCTGACAGCAGGTGAGACCGTGGATCCGGTGCCCCGGGGCAACCCCGGGGCACCGGTGCACGTCTTGCGTACGTGGAAGCGTAGGCGGACCCGGGCGCTGGCGCGAACGTCGACGGAAGCGTCGACTGGCATCGAATCAAGCGTTGACTCAGGTGTTGGGGAGTGCGGCAGTGACCACCGCTGAGCAGCAGGGCCAGAGCCCGGGCCGCGGCCCGGGCACGGCCGCGCGTACCGTGCCGGCCGGGGCCGGCTGCGACGGCTCCGCCGCGCCCGAGACGCCGCCCGGAATACGAGACGTACGGGGCCTACGAGACGTACGGCGCCTACGGGGCGCACGGGGCGTACGCGGTCTGCTCCGCCGGCCCGGCAGGCTGGCCGCGCGCGGCATGCGGCGCGGCCTGGACTCGGCGCACCGCCACCCGGTGGCCACCGCCACCGTACTCGCCGCCGTCCTGCACGTCCTCTGGTTCTTCACCTTCGCCAACAGCGGCGGCGATCTCGCGGCCCAGGACGCCTGGGCCGAGTTCGTCGGCCGCCATCCCGACTCGGCGTACAACCTCGCCTGGTACGGCGGCATGCACCCCGTCTCGTACAGCGTGGTCTCGCCGTACCTCATGCACATGCTCGGCGTCCGGACCACGATGATGGCCGCCGGCACGGTCTCGGCCGGTCTGCTCGCGCTGATCCTGACCCGTTCGCGGGGCACCGTCCGCCAGCCGCTGTGGCCCGCCCTCGCCGGGGTGTACGGGCTGCTCTGCAATGCCCTGTCCGGCCGTGTGACCTTCGGGCTCGGCGCCATGTTCGCGCTCGCCGCGGTCGCCGCCGTCTTTTGCTGGCCCCGCAAATGGGCCGAGCGGCGCTGGGCCAAAGCCGCCGTCGCGGCCCCGTTGGCCGCCCTCGCCACCGCCGCCAGCCCCGTCGCCGGGCTCTTCCTCGGCGTGATCGCGGCCGCGCTCTTCCTGAGCCGGCGGCGGCCGGGTGCGTACGCGCTGGGCCTGGCGCCGGTGGCCGTCGTGGGGCTGTCGGCCTGGCTGTTCCCCTTCTCCGGCACGCAGCCGATGAAGCTGGGCTCGGCGTGGCTGCCGTTCACCTTCGCACTGGCGATCCTGTTCCTCGTGCCACGACGGTGGAAGACGGTCCGGATCGCCTCGGCCGTCTACGCCTTCGGAACCTTCCTGACCTGGGCCGTCGACTCCCAGGTCGGCTCGAACGTCACCCGGATGGTCATGCTGTTCGGCGGGGCCGTGCTGCTCGCGGCCCTCCCGTACGCGGTCCCGCGCTCGCGGCACTGGTACGCGCTGCTGGCCGCCTTCGCCGGGCTGACCGTGTGGATCACCACCAACAGCGTCACGGACATCGTCCGCACCACCCCGGTGGCCGCCTGGAACCGGGAGCTCGCGCCGCTCGTCGACCAGTTGCAGAAGGCGGGCGCCGACCGCGGCCGGGTCGAGGTGGTCCCGGCCAGCAGCCACCGCGAGTCGTCCGCCTTCCCCTCGTACGTGAACCTCGCGCGCGGCTGGAACCGGCAGGCCGACCTGGAGCGGAACCCGCTCTTCTACGACGACACCCTGACCGCCGAGAGCTACCGGGCCTGGCTGGAGCGCTGGGCCGTGCACTACGTGGTGCTGCCCGCCGACAAACCCGACTCGGGCGGCGAGGACGAGGCGAAACTCGTGCGCGAGGGGCTTCCGTACCTCCAGCAGGTGTGGGGCGACGGGAACTGGCAGCTCTTCAAGGTGCACGAGCCGACCGATCTGGTCGCCGGACCGGCCGGTGTGGTGCGCGCCGGCGCCGACGAGCTGGTCGTGGACGTCAAGGAGGCCGGGCGGGTGCTGGTGCGGATCCCGCACTCGCCGTGGCTGGGGCTGGTGGACGCGGCGGGCAAGCCGGTGGCGCCGCCGCAGGAGACCTTCGCGTCGAAGGCGCGCGGCAATGCGGGGGCCGCGGGCGGGAGCGCCCTGCGGAAGGAGTACGCCAACGCGGCGGGATGCCTCTCCAAGGCCGCGCCGGACGCGGGCGGCGACGTGTGGACGGAGCTGCTGGCTCCGGCGCCGGGGCAGTACCGGATCACCGCCAAGTACCAGCTTCCCCGGGGGACGCCCTGCCCGGAGGAACTGATCTACCGGACGCAGCCGTCGAAGCCCTGATCGGCTGTCTTTACGACTGGGTCCGAGTGCGGTGGTCCGTATATCTGCGTAATATCTGCGTACGATCCCATTAGTCCGATTGGGCTTCCCGAGGGAGTTGACGGCGGGATGGGCAAACAGCAGAGGCATGACGTCCAGGCGGCCATGGCGATGGCCAAGGCACAGGAGCCGGTCCAGCTGCCGCGTGTGCCGGGCCACGGCTTCGAAGGTCCGGTACGGAGCAAGGTCAAGGGCGGGGCCCACACGAAGGCGGCCCTCAAGCGCGCCGGCACCCCCCAGGGCGACCGAATCGGCGAACGCAGCCGCGGCCTCAGCTAACCCCGCTACCCCGCCAATGAGAGAACCCCCGGCGACATAAGCCGACCGGGGGCCCTCGGGTCGTGCCCTCGGCAGGATTCGAACCTGCGACACCGGCTTTAGGAGAGCCGTGCTCTATCCCCTGAGCTACGAAGGCGGGCCTTGTGTGAAACGTGGCCGAATGCTCAGCGTGAGAGTCCGGCTCGCCTCGGCAAGGTCCTGGGCTGCCACAAGGGCAGCCCAGGGACAGGGTAGCGGATCAGGGCGGGGCTCCGCGGCTCAGTTCTCGGGGGACCGGGAACGCGGCCACCCCGGTAGACATCACCGACTACAGCTACACCCCCGCCGGCGACACTGCCAAAACCATCACCACCACCCACACCTACCCAGCCCCGGGCTCCCCGCGCCCGTACGCCCCGACCTCCACCACCCGCACCACAGGCACCGGGTCGTCCACGACCAAGCCCACCACCTACGACGCGGCAGGCAACGAGAGCCCCCGCCCGATACCGCCATCGCCCTGTTCCCGGCCACCCCTGCACGGCGCGCAGCGCGACCCAGCGGTCCCTAGGCGGGCGGCGGCTTGCCGATGCTCTGCTCGTTCACCGTGCCGAGGTAGACGCGGGTGGTGCCGGGCTTGAACTCGTGGACGTGGACGCTCACGCAGACCTTGAGGGCTTCGCTCGCGGGGGTATGGGCGTCACGTCCGCAGACGGAAGTGATGCGCATTCCCTCGACGAAGGTCTCCGGCTCCGGAAGCCCGAGGTGGCTGAACCCCTCGGGGCTGGTGTAACCCGGCTTCTTCGGAGTGATGTTGCGACGCATCTGGCTGCCCTCCCGACGCAGCGGTTGCAGGAAGCGGTCCGCCTCCTGCGCCGCCACCGTGAAGCTGAGGAGCCCGACATCGTATTGCAGGCCGGTCTTGAAGCCGGCCCGGCGGTCCGTGGCAGTCTGCGGCACCTGGACGCCCATCGCCTCCGCCATCCATGCGGGAGTGACGTTCTCCTCCCAGCAGCACTTCTCTTCCCGCTCGCCCGCCTCCCGCGAGGCGTACCCGACCAACAGGGCGGCGACGAGAACCAGGCAGCCGCCCACACCCACAAACAACACGGCGCCGACGGTCAGGCGCCGCCTCCAGGACCACCTGCGCCGTTGGAGCACCGCCACTGCCACGGCGTCGTTCATCGGCCGGGTTCCCCTTCTCCGTTACGCGCATGACGTCCGGGATCACTGCGGTCACCCGTCCGGCCGGGATCTTCCGGCGCGGGTGGGGCCGCTGCGCCGCCCAGGTCGTAGTGCTTCACCGAGCTGCTCCCGACCATGTCGTACTCCTGGGCCATGCCGACCTTGTGCTGTCGGCCCATCTCACCGTCCGGAATGCTCACACCCAGGACGTCGACACCCTTGCCCTCGTCCCAGTTGTATCGGTCCCAGGCATTGACCTGGTACTCCAGGCCGACCAGCGGCACACCATCGGAGCCCGGAACAACGGTCACGACCCCGGTTACGTTCGACCGAGTCGAGCCGACCGCATAGAACCAGTTCTCATTCGACTTCTGGGTGAAGCTGTAATCGGCGCCGCTCGACGTCTCGACCGGTATCACGACGGGGCGGCCGCCGTTCCTCTGAAACTCCGCCAGGGCCTGATCACGCCAGACGACCCCGTACTCCTGCAGGTGGTTGTTGGCTATGTGGGTCTGGAAGCCCGGGTCGTCGGTGAGCATCGTGTCGACCGGGAGCTTCATGGGCTCGCCCGAGTTGTCGACGTAGTGTTCCATGTGCCGTGACGCGTCGGTCAGACCGCCCATGTCCCCGCCGTCGATGAGTAGCCCGATCTTCCCCTTGGTGATCCAGTCGTCCCATCCAGCCTCCGCTGAACCGTGCTTGCCGGAACCCCGGTCCATCGCCACGTTCGGGACGGAGGGGCTGAACAGCCCGGCGGCCAGCAATTCGACCCTGTGTGCGGACCAGAGTTGCGCACGGGCGTCCGGGCTGAGCGAGTGCCACAGCCTGCGCAGCTCGGCCTGCTGGGGCGGGTCCGCGTTGGTGCCCAGGGCGGCCAGGTCCATTGCCCGTGGCAGCTGGTCCTGGTCCAGTGACGTGTAGGAGGAGTGGCCGGCGTTGTGCGGATCCGCACCGTGGCTGGCGCGCAGGGCGCGGGTGGCGGCGGCGTCCACCTCGGCCGCGTGGCTGATCAGGCCGGTGAGTGTGTCGGCGTACCAGCGCATCATGTCCTGGGTCCGCTGGGAGAGTCCCCTCGCATCGCAGATCGAGCTGTCGACCCGGACCTTGCCGCCACCCGCGTCGGAGACCAGAAGCCCCGGGTCCGGCTCGGGGCGACGCGTGGGGTCCCCCTGCCGCGCCTCGTCCGCGAGGTCCTTCGCCCGCTTCTGGAGCTGAGTCAGCTCCGCGTGTGCGTCGGCGAGGACGCTGTGAATGCTCTTGGCCTCGCGCTGGAGGTCGGCCACCTCCTTGGCGGCGCTGCGTACGAACTCCCGGGTCACCGTGGCGTTGGCACCCTCCCATCGGGCCGCCTCGGACTTCTTCAGGAGTCCGTCCCGCACCGCTACCTGTAACTTCGCCAGTTCCTCCTCCACCGTCTTCCACTCCGTGACGGACCCGTGCAGCTTGCCGAGGTCGAGCGTGATGAGGCCGGTCCACGTGAGGGTCACTTGACGTGCCTCAGAATCTCCGAGACGGACATCGCGGAACCGTTGCGGTGGCGCAGGCTCGCGGCGATGGCTTCGTCGTTGTTCGCGTGGGCCTTCTTGGAGTAGTCGAGGTGGTTGGAGATGTGCGCGTACATCTGCAGAACGGTCTTGACCTGCGAGTCCCACGTGGAGAGGGTGGCCGACAGTTCGGAACCCAAGGCTAGGTTCTGTGCGGCGCATTCGGTCGCGGCGCGGGCCGTCGCGCCGGAACGAGCGATGTCCGTCTTCTTGCGCAGTTGATCGTGAATGATGAATGCCTCGTGCCCGACGCTCCCCAGATCGTCCTGTGTGACCACCAGGTCGTGCGACTTTTCGCCGGCCGTGGCCTTGGCGGCCGCCCATTCCTTATCGAATGTCACTGGTCCCTGCCCCCTCGCGTTCCGCAACGCGGACCATTCACCCTAGCAACGGCGTAGTGGTCCATCGGTCCGCTGTTTTCGGACTGGGTGCGCAGCCGCCGGGAAGGGGTGGCGCCGGGGGGCGGCGGGGCGGGCGGGGCTGGTTCGGACGTACGGTGATCAGGGGGGTGATCCGCGCGGGGGGCGGGGAGGAGGTCCCTCGTATCCGTACCGGTACCTGATCACACAGCCCGTTCTCACGGGTCCGCTTCGAAGGCTGAACCACATGGGACGCGGCACATTCCGGATCTATCTCGGCGCGGCGCCGGGCGTGGGCAAGACGTACGCGATGCTCTCCGAAGGGCACCGCAGGGTCGAGCGCGGTACCGACTGCGTCGTCGGCTTCGTCGAGCACCACGGGCGTTCGCGCACCGAGGTGATGCTGCACGGTCTGGAACTGGTCGAGCGGCGGGAGATCGAGCACCGGGGCGCCACCTTCACCGAGATGGACGTGGACGCCGTCCTGGCGCGCCGGCCCGCCGTGGTCCTGGTGGACGAGCTCGCCCACACCAACGTTCCCGGTTCGCGCAACGCCAAGCGGTGGCAGGACGTGGAGGAGTTGCTCCAGGCCGGTATCGATGTCGTGTCCACCGTCAACATCCAGCACCTGGAGTCGCTGGGCGACGTGGTCGAGGCCATCACCGGGGTGCGCCAGCGCGAGACGGTCCCCGACGAGGTGGTGCGGCGCGCCGACCAGATCGAGTTGGTCGACATGTCGCCGCAGTCCCTGCGGCGCCGGATGGCCCACGGCAACATATACAAGCCGGAGAAGGTCGACGCGGCCCTGTCGAACTACTTCCGGCCCGGAAACCTCACCGCCCTGCGGGAACTGGCCCTGCTGTGGACCGCGGACCGGGTGGACGAGTACCTCAACGAATACCGGGGCGAGCACGGCATCCGCTCGACCTGGCAGGCGCGCGAGCGCATCGTCGTCGGGCTGACCGGCGGACCGGAGGGCCGCACCCTCATCCGCCGCGCCGCCCGGCTCGCCGAGAAGGGCGCGGGTGGCGAGGTGCTCGCCGTCTACATCGCCCGCAGCGACGGACTGACCTCCGCCTCGCCGAAGGAACTGGCCGTCCAGCGGACGCTGGTCGAAGACCTCGGCGGCACCTTCCACCACGTCATAGGCGATGACGTGCCGCAGGCCCTGCTGGAGTTCGCGCGCGGGGTCAACGCCACCCAGATCGTGCTGGGCGTCAGCCGCCGCCGTTCCTGGCAGTCCGTCTTCAGCCCCGGCGTCAGCGCCACCGTCGCCCGCGAATCCGGCCCGGACCTCGACGTGCACATCGTCACCCACGACGAGGCCGCCAAGGGCCGGGGTCGGCCGCTGCCCGCCGCCCGCGGCCCGCTCCTCGGCCGTCACCGGACCGTCTGGGGCTGGCTCACCGGCACGCTCGGGCCCGTGCTCCTCACCGTGCTCCTTCTCGCGGTCCTCCCCGACCTGGGCCTCGTGAACGACATGCTGCTCTTCCTGGCCTTCACCGTGGCGGCCGCCCTGCTGGGCGGACTGCTCCCCGCGCTGGTCTCGGCGGCCTTCGGCTCACTGCTGCTCAACTGGTTCTTCACCCCGCCGACGCATACGTTGACCATCGCCGACCCGAAGAACATCACCGCCCTGGTGATCTTCCTCGGGGTCGCGGCGGCCGTGGCCTCCGTGGTCGACCTGGCCGCCCGCCGTACCCACCAGGCCGCCCGGCTGAGGGCCGAGTCCGAGATACTCTCCGTCCTCGCCGGCAGCGTCCTGCGCGGTGAGGACTCCCTCGAAGCGCTCCTGGAACGGGTCCGGGAGACCTTCGCCATGGACTCCGTCGCCCTGCTCGAACGCGACAGCGACGTCGCCCCCTGGTCGACCACCGCGAGCGTGGGCTCCCGCCCCGTCGCCCGCCCTGAAGAAGCCGATGTGGACATGCCCATCGGCGACAACATGGCCCTGGCGCTGCACGGCCGGGTGCTGCCCGCCGAGGACCGCCGCGTCCTGGGCGCCTTCGCCGCGCAGGCGGCCGTCGTACTCGACCGCCAGCGCCTCGTCGGCGAGGCCGAGGAGGCCCGCCGTCTCACCGAGGGCAACCAGATCCGTACGGCCCTGCTCGCCGCCGTCAGCCACGACCTGCGGACCCCCCTCGCCGGCATCAAGGCGGCCGTCTCCTCCCTGCGCTCCGACGACGTCGAATGGTCCGAGAGCGACCGGGCGGAACTGCTCGAAGGCATCGAGGACGGCGCCGACCGCCTCGCCGCGCTGATCGGGAACCTCCTGGACATGTCCCGCCTCAACACCGGCTCCGTGGTCCCGCTGATCCGCGAGACCGACCTGGACGAGGTGGTCCCGATGGCGATGGGCGGTGTACCGGAGGACAGCGTCGACCTGGACATCCCCGAGACGCTCCCGATGGTCGCCGTCGACCGGGGGCTGCTGGAGCGGGCCGTCGCCAACATCGTGGAGAACGCCGTCAAGTACAGCGCTCCCGGCGAGCGGGTGCTCGTCTCCGCCAGCGCGCTGGCCGACCGCGTCGAACTGCGCGTGGTCGACCGCGGCCCCGGCGTCCCCGACGCGGCGAAGGCCCGGATCTTCGAACCCTTCCAGCGCTACGGGGACGTACCGCGCGGCGCCGGGGTCGGCCTCGGGCTCGCCGTGGCGCGCGGGTTCACGGAGGCCGTCGGCGGCACGCTCACCGCCGAGGACACTCCGGGAGGCGGCCTCACCATGGTGCTGACCCTGCCCGCGCCTCAGCCCGTGCCCCTGCCCGCGCCCCTGCCCGCGCCTCAATCTCGCTGATACGGGGGCGCCGCGCGGGCGGTCAGGGGCGGGTGATCCGTACCCGGTAGCCGCCGTCGCGCGCTTCGCCCACCACCGCGATGCTGATGCCCGCCCTCTCGTCGGTGAAGGTCTCGCCCGGCCGGAAGGGCGCGTCCGAGAGTTCCGCGTGGACATTGGGCCACCGGGTGCAGCCGCCGCTCTCGTCCGTGCTGTCCGACACCGTCACCGGCCCCTGCCCGGTGTCCACCTGGGAATCCACCTTGTAGACGAGGACGCCCGGCCGGCAGACGGCCTCGTCGTTTCCGGCCTGGGTCCGCACCTCCACCGCGTAACCGGCGCTCTCGGACAGCGGGACGAAGGCGAGTTTCGTGCCGCCCCGCGCCGCCAGCGGAGTCAGGACGTGTTCGCTGACACCCGCCTTCGCCGCACAGCTGATCTGCGTACCGTCCAGCCAGCCCAGCTTCCACTTGTGCCAGCCGAGCAGGTCGTTGTTGGCGCCCCAGTCCTCGCTCATGATGTCCCAGTGCCCGACCGCGCCTCCGCCGTCGGCCGTGTACAGGTCGGGCAGTCCGAAGACGTGCCCGTTCTCGTGCGGGAGCACCCGGTAGCCGGTTTCCCGGTAGGAGCCGGAGCCGTCGTCCTGCCGGCTGTAGACGAAGGACGTGTTGGAGAGCGGGACCCCGTCGGCGACCGGGGCCTCGCCGTTGCCCGAGAAGGTCACGGACAGGACGGTGTCGAGGGCGGAGGGTCCGGCGTTCGGCGTGACCAGGATGTTGACGAGGTCGTAGCGGCTGAAGTCCACCTCGGCGTCCGCCGCCTTGGCGATGTGCTCGACGAGCTGGCGGTAGCCCGGCTCGTACGGGGACCCGCGGTCGATCCCGTACGCCGCGAAGGGCATCGGCATCCGCAGCCAGGTGCTTATCGGCGACTCCGCCCGGTAGCTCAGCCGGCCGTAGGAGCTGGTGCGAAACCACTCGGTGGTCTGGGGGAAGAACTCCGCCAGGCGGTCCAGGGCCGTGCCCTCGCCCTTGGCGTCGGGGAAGTCGATCATCAGGTTCAACGCCCTGACCTCGCCGGTCGAGCGCGCGTACCCGGGCGGTGTCGGCAGGCCCTCGGACATCTGCACGCCCATCACGCCGGCGATCCGGCAGGGCGCGAGGGCGGACTCCGCGGTCGTGGCCACGGGTCCGGCCGCCGAGTGGCCGTGACCGGGTATCCCGTCGCTCGCGGTGGCCGAGACGCCGAGGGCGAGTGCGGTGAGGCCGATGTACGCGCTGGTACGGCATCGCTGTCTGCGTATCCGGTGGCGGGTCTGCGGCATGGAGATCGCCTTCGGGTCCGCGGCAGCCGGCCGGGCCCGGTCTGCTCTCTGTCCGATCACCCTCCGACGGCTGCGGGCCGCCCGCGCGCCGGAAGAGGCCGAACGTGGAACGGCCCGTGATCCAGCTCACACGAACGAGTGAAATAACCGGGGAGTCGATCCCCGTTTGCATGTGAGTCCCGCGAAGTGGGGACCAGCTCCCCGTTTGCGGAGGCGTCGTACGCGGCACCGCCCCAGAGAGGCCCCGGAATGAAGCGCCCGAGCCCCACCACCGCCCCGGCGGCCCCGCCCGCCCCGCAGGCGTCGGGCGCGGCACCCGCGGCACCCGGGACACCCGCGGCCCCCACCGCCGCCCCGGCCACCGCGGCCCCCACCGCCGCCCCGACCCCCGAGGCCCCAGCGGCTGCCGCCCCGGCCCCCGCGGCCCCGTCCACCCCGCAGGCGCGCGTGCCGCGCCCGCGAGCCGACGCCGTCCGCAACCGCGAGCGGATCCTGACGGCCGCCCGGGAGGTGCTCGTCGAGCTCGGCTCCAGCGCCCCCTTCGACGAGGTCGCCCGCCGGGCCGGCATCGGCAACGCCACCCTCTACCGGCACTTCCCCGACCGCGCCACCCTCGTCCACCACGTCGTGCTCTTCGTCATGGACCGGGTCACCGCCCAGGCCGAGGCCTCGCTCGCCGAGGAGGCCGACGCCTTCGCCGCGCTGTGCCGTTTCACGCACGCCGCCGCGGACGAGCGGATCGGCGCCCTCTGCCCCATGCTCGCCGGTGACTTCGACCACGACCACCCCGAACTCCACGCCGCCCGCGCCGCGTTGGAAGGCGCCGTCCAGACCCTGATGGCCGCCGGCCAGGGCGCCGGCCTCATCCGTGCGGACATCGGCGCCGGTGACCTGATGGTGGCTCTGTCCCAGCTCAGCCGCCCCCTGCCCGGTACCGCCTGCCTCGACGGCGATCGTTTCGTCCACCGCCATCTCCAGCTGTTCCTCGACGGGTTGAGGGCTCCGGCGCGCTCCGTGCTGCCGGGTTCCGCGGCCACCCTGGAGGGGCTGAGGCGTAAAACCATGTGACTCGTCAGCCCGCCGTAAATATCCTTTTCCAGTCATTCCGCACAGTGAAGTGGGTATCCCCATGCCGAAAACAGCCGCGACACCGCCGTCGGCTGCCGACCCCAGCCGCTGGAAGGCGCTCGTCTTCATAGCCCTGGCCCAGCTGATGGTCGTCCTCGACGCCACCATCGTGAACATCGCCCTCCCGTCCGCCCAGCGCGACCTGGGGATCTCGGACGGCAACCGTCAGTGGGTCATCACCGCCTACGCCCTGGCCTTCGGCGGACTGCTCCTCTTCGGCGGCCGCATCGCCGACAAGTGGGGCCGCAAGAACGCCTTCATCGTCGGTCTCGTCGGCTTCGCGCTGGCCTCCGCGCTCGGCGGCGCCGCCACCGGCGAGGCCATGATGCTGGGCGCCCGCGCCCTCCAGGGCGTCTTCGGCGCCCTGCTCGCACCGGCGGCCCTCTCGCTGCTCGCGGTCATGTTCACCGACGCCACGGAACGCGCCAAGGCCTTCGGCATCTACGGTGCCATCGCGGGCGGCGGCGGCGCCGTCGGCCTGATCCTCGGCGGCTTCCTCACGGAGTACCTCAACTGGCGCTGGACCTTCTTCGTCAACATCCCCTTCGCGATCGTCGCGGCCGTGGGTGCCTGGCTGGTCATCCGTGAGCCCGCCGGCTCCCGCAACCGCGCGCCGCTCGACATCCCGGGCGTGGTCCTGTCCACGCTCGGTCTCGTCGCGCTGGTGTACGGCTTCACCCGCGCCGAGTCGGAGGGCTGGGGCGACCCGCTGACCGTGGGCGTGTTCATCGCCTCGGTCGTGCTGCTGGCGTCGTTCGTGCTCACCGAGGCCCTGGTGAAGTCCCCGCTGCTGCCGCTGCGCGTCCTGCTGGAGCGCAACCGCGGCGGTGTCTACCTCTCCCTCGGCCTGGCCGTCATCTCGATGTTCGGCCTGTTCCTCTTCCTCACCTACTACCTCCAGATCGTGAAGGGCTTCTCGCCGGTCAAGACCGGCTTCGCCTTCCTCCCGATGATCGTGGGCATGATCACCGGCTCCACCCAGATCGGCGCCCGCCTGATGACCAGGGTCGCGCCGCGCCTGCTGATGGGCCCCGGCTTCCTGCTCGCCGCCACCGGCATGCTGCTGCTGACCCAGCTGGAGGTCGACTCCTCGTACCCGGCACTGATCCTGCCGGCGCAGCTGCTGCTCGGCCTCGGCATGGGTACGGCCTTCATGCCCGCCATGTCCCTGTCCACGCACGGGGTGAACCCGGCCGACGCCGGTGTCGCCTCCGCCATGGTCAACACCTCGCAGCAGGTGGGCGGCGCCATCGGCACCGCGCTGCTGAACACGATCGCCGCCTCGGCGACCACCGCGTTCCTGACCGACCACGCGGCCGGGATCGCGGCGGGCGGCGCGGGCGCCCGCCTGGTCCAGGCGCAGGCCATGGTCGAGGGGTACACCTCCGCGATCTGGTGGGCGGTCGGCATCCTGGTCGCCAGCTCCGCCATCGCCGTCGGCCTGATCAACACGGGGCGCCCGGGGGCGGGCGGTCCGGTCGCCTCGGGCTCCGGCGCCAACGGCGAGGCCGAGGTCAAGGTCCCGGTGATCGCCCACTGACGCGGGCGGTACGGGGCCCCGCCCGCCCGGAATGACAGCCGACCACAGCCGACCCCGCCCCGTTCGAGTCCGAACGGGGCGGGGTCGGTCTGTCTTGTGCTGCCGGGCTCAGCCGGACGGGTGGTCCTGCCGCAGCCGCCGCTCGTACCAGCGGACGTCCCAGTAGCGGCCGAACTTCCAGCCCGCCTCCGTGAACTCCCCGATCCGGCGGAAGCCGCAGCGCTCGTGCAGGCGTACGGAGGCCTCGTTCGGCAGGGCGATCCCGGCGAACGCGCGGTGCACCGGCTCGTCCGCCAGCGCCGCGAAGAGCGCCTCGTACAGCAGCGTGCCGATGCCCCGGCCGACCGCGTGCGGGGCCAGGTACACGCTGACCTCCACCGAGGTGGCGTAGGCCGGTTTCGGGCGGAAGGGGCTGCTTGTGGCGTATCCGGCCATTCGGTCACCCGTCCAGGCAACCAGGAGCCGGTGGGGGCCGTCTTCAGGGTGGGAGTGCAGCCAGGGGCGTCGCTGCTCGGGAGTGAAGACGGTCGTGTCGAAGGTGACGGGCGTCTCACGGACGTAGTGGTTGTACACCTCCGTGAGGGCGGCCAGATCGGCCTCCGTCCCCGGCCTGACCTGCACTTCTTGAAGCTCCGGCAGCATTCTTCCGCCCCCCTCGTGGCGGGGCAGGATACTGCAAGATCTCGAAAAACAGAGACAGCGGGGGAATTCTGTCCCGATTCCAGTCGTTGTTTCCTTCGGAAGCGGGCATTCGGAAGAGTGTCCGATCAGTACACCCCAGAGGCAGTGACCGCGGTAGCAGTGACCGCAGTAGCAGTGACGTCCAGCAGCCGCACCGCGACCGAAGTCTTCGCAAGGGAGCACGCATGGCAACCCGCGCCGTCGCCCGTCGTCAGTCCACCAGCAGCGCCCGCGCTGTGGGCGGGGAGATAGCAGACCGCGACCTGGTCGGCATGTACCTGGACGAGATCGCGCGTACACCCCTGCTCGACGCCGCCAAGGAAGTAGAGCTTTCCCAGATCATCGAGGCCGGCGTGTACGCACGGCAGATCCTCGACGGAGTCATCGAGCGCGAGGGCCGTACCCCCACGCGCGAGGAGCTGGAGACGCTGGCCGCCGAAGGCGAGCGCGCCAAGGAAGTCTTCATCCGCTCGAACCTCCGCCTCGTCGTGGCCGTCGCCCGCCGCTACCCGCGCAGCGGACTGCCCCTCCTCGACCTGATCCAGGAGGGCAACGCCGGCCTGGTCCGCGCCGTGGAGAAGTTCGACTACGCCAAGGGCTTCAAGTTCTCCACGTACGCCACGTGGTGGATCCGCCAGGCCATCACCCGTTCCATCGCCGACCAGTCCCGCACCATTCGCCTCCCCGTCCACCTGGTCGAGGAGCTCGGCCGGATCCGGCGGGTGCAGCGCGAGTTCAACCGTGAGAACGGCCGGGATCCGGAGCACGCCGAGATCGCCGCCGAGCTCGACACGACGGAGAAGCGCGTCGGGGACGTACTGGACTGGGCGCGCGACCCCGTCAGCCTCAACATGGGCATCGACGACGAGGGCGACACGCAGTTCGGCGACCTCATCGAGGACACCTCCGCGATATCGCCCGAGCAGTCCGTCCTCTCGCTGCTGCGCAGCGAGGAGCTGGAGGAACTGCTCGGAAAGCTCGACCAGCGCACCGCGTCGATCATCAAGATGCGGTACGGCATCGAGGACGGCCGCGAGCGGACCCTGACGGAGGTCGGCAAGCAGCACGGCCTGACCCGGGAGCGGATCCGGCAGATCGAGAAGCACGCCCTGCTGGAACTGAAGCGCATGGCGCGTGACACCGGCTTCGACGCCGTGGCCTGACCGGCCCGCGGCGAAGCCCCCCCCGTACGAGCCCCGGCACCTATCCCCCCCCCAGGTGTCGGGGCTCCCCCTTGCGCCGGTGACGCATCCCGCGCCCCCGGCCGCCACCTCCACGCCCTACGCCCTACGCGCCCTGCGCCGCCCGCGTCAGCCGCCCGGCCAGTGCCCGCGCCCCGGCCGCCAGCGAGTCCGGGGCGTGGACGGTGAACGGCAGCCCCGTCATGGCCAGCCGGGCCGCCAGCCACTCGGGCGCGTCCCCGCTCTCGAACCGGACCCGCGTGCCGCCTTCGCCCTCGCCCTCGCCCTCGCCCTCGCCTTTCCCCCCGTCCCTGCCCCGGCCCCCGCCCCCGCCCTCGCCGGAGCCGGTCCCAGCGGCGGTGACCACCTCGGCCTCCAGCCACGCCGGCAGCTCCGTCGGCGCCGCCGCGAAGGTCACCTCCACCCGGTACGTCTCCCGCCCGCCGAGCCCGCGCCGTACGAACGCCTCCGCGTCCATCGGCAGCTCCCGCGGCGCGAACCGGGCCCCCGTCGCGAAGGCCTCGGCCACCCGGTCCACCCGGAAGGTCCGCCAGTCCTCCCGCTCCAAATCGTAGGCCACCAGGTACCAGCGGCTCCCGGTGCTCACCAGCCGGTACGGCTCCACCAGCCGCTTCGAGCACGCCCCGTCCCCCGCCCGGTACGCGAACCGCAGCCGCTCGGGCCCCGCCACCGCCGACGCCATCGTGGTCAGCGTCCGCGGGTCCACGCTCGCCCCGTCGCCCCGGGTCAGCGCCGTCGTGGCCGACTGCAGCGCGCTCACCCGGTGGCGCAGCCGTGACGGCAGCACCTGCTCCAGCTTGGCCAGGGCCCGTACGGAGGCCTCCTCGACCCCCTCGATCGCGTGCCCGGCCCCGGCCCGCAGTCCCACCGCGATCGCGACCGCCTCCTCGTCGTCCAGGAGCAGCGGTGGCATCGCGGCGCCCGCGACCAGCCGGTAGCCGCCCTCCGCACCGAGCGTGGCCTCCACCGGGTACCCGAGCTCCCGCAGCCGGTCGATGTCGCGCCGGATGGTCCGCGCGCTCACCCGCAACCGGTCCGCCAGCTCGCGCCCCGGCCATTCGCGCGGAGTCTGCAGGAGGGACAGCAAGGACAGGAGCCGTGCCGGTGTGTCGGTCATGGGAACCAGGCTGCCAGCGAAATAGGACACCGCCTGACCTACATGCCGTCTAGGTTTCTTCCCATGAGTACCGAGACGCCCAAGGCATCGCCCGAGAGAAAGAACGGGCCCGTACGAGAAGAGCGGAACGAAGCTCCCGCAGAAGCGCCGGGCGGCATACCCGGCGCCCCGGGCGACGTACCCGGTGCGCCCGGGCCCCAGGCAGCCGACGCCCCCGGCTCGCGCGCCGACCGCCGCCGCTGGCTCGCGCTCGCCATCGTGATGACCGCGGCCTTCATGGACCTGGTCGACGTCACGATCGTCAACATCGCGATACCCGGCATGCGCCAGGACTTCGGCGCCTCCACCAGCGCGATCCAGTGGATCACGGCCGGCTACGCCCTCGCCTTCGCCGCCGGCCTGATCACCGGTGGCCGTCTCGGTGACATCTACGGCCGCAAGCGCCTCTTCCTCATCGGCATCGCCGGTTTCACGGCCGCCTCGCTGCTCTGCGGCATCGCCGCCAACCCGGGCATGCTGGTCGCCTCGCGCCTGCTCCAGGGCGCCATGGCCGCGCTGATGGTCCCGCAGGTCCTGGCGATCATCCACGTCACCTTCCCGCCCCACGAGCGCGGCAAGGTCTTCGGCATGTTCGGCGCGATCGTCGGCCTCGGCGCCGTCTCGGGCCCGATGCTCGGCGCGCTCCTCACGCAGTGGAACCTCTTCGGCCTCGAATGGCGCCCGATCTTCCTGATCAACCTGCCGGTCGGTATCGCGGGCGTGATCCTGGGCCGCAAGTACATCACCGAGTCCAAGGCCCCCCAGGCCCTGCGCCTCGACCTCGTCGGTGTCGTCCTCGCCACCCTCGCCCTGGTCATGCTGATCTTCCCGCTCACCCAGGGCCGTGAGAACGGCTGGCCGGTGTGGGGCTTCGTCTGCATGGTCCTGGCGCCGCTCGTCTTCGCCGCCTTCATCGCGTACGAGAAGTACAAGATCAAGAAGGACGGTTCCCCCCTCGTCGAGCTGTCCCTCTTCAAGGTCAAGAGCTTCGCCGGCGGTATCGCCGTCCAGCTGACCTTCGGCATCGCGACCGGCATCTTCTTCCTGGTCTGGACGCTCTACATGCAGATGGGCCTGGGCTGGAGCGCCCTGCGCGCCGGGACCACCGGCATCCCCTTCTCCATCGCCGTCTCGGCCGCCGCGGGCCTGTCGGTCCAGAAGCTCGTGCCCCGCTTCGGCCGCAAGGTGCTCCAGGCCGGAGCCCTGACCATGGCCGCGGGCCTGCTCCTCTACATCTGGGAGTCGCGGCACTACGGCCTGGAGATCACCTCCTGGCAGATGGCCGCCCCGCTCGTGGTCATGGGCCTGGGCATGGGCCTGATCGTGGCGCCGCTGACCGACGCCGTGCTGTCCGGGGTGCCGCGCGAGCACGCCGGCTCGGCCTCCGGCCTGATCAACACCACCGGTCAGATGGGCAACGCCCTGGGTCTCGGCCTCACCTCGGTCGTCTTCTTCGGGGTGATCGACGACGACATGGTCTTCGGATCGCCGTACGTCGAGGCCTTCCGCACCGCGCTGTGGTGGGTCGTGGCCGTGCTCGTGGTGATCTTCGCGGTGATGTTCATGCTGCCGCGCGCACAGGCTCCGGCCGGGCCGCACGAGGAGATCCCGGGCGACGAGTCCGCGGCGGGCCCGGTGGCCCCGGGCGGTCCGGTGGACGCCCTGGCCGCCGCGACGGGCCCGGCCGGCCCGGCCGCCGCCCCGAAGATCCCGGTGGCCTGAGGGTCCAGTGGACCAGGGCCTACGGCTCTGCGACTCGACCTCACGGACATGCCCGCTTCGGTGGCGGGCATGTCCGTTTCTCTTTGCTTATTCCTCTAACGGGCGTACGGTGAAGACGGAACCATAGAGTCGGGCATGGAGCGGACGTAAAACCACATGTATGCACCGGAACGCCAACAGGAGATCCTCCGCCTCGCCCGCGAGGCGGGCCGCGTCGACGTCCTGACCCTCGCCGACCGGTTCCAGGTCACCGCCGAGACCGTACGCCGTGACCTCACGGCCCTCGACCGGGCCGGCCTGGTCCGCCGCGTGCACGGCGGGGCCATTTTGGCCGGCCGCCTGGACTTCGAACCGGACCTCACCGAGCGCGAGGCCACCGCCGCCGACGAGAAGGACCGCATCGCGGCCGCGGCCCTGGCCGAGCTCCCCGCCGGGGGCAGCATCGTCCTCGACGCCGGCAGCACCATCGCCCGCCTCGCGGCCGCCATCCCGGTCGACGCCGCGCTCACCGTGGTCACCCACGCGCTGCCCGTCGCCGCCCGCCTCGCCGACCACACCGGCATCGACCTCCACCTGGTCGGCGGCCGCGTCCGCCACCGCACCCGGGCCGCCGTCGACGCCTGGGCGCTGCGCGCCTACGCCGAGATCCGCGCCGACGTCCTCTTCCTGGCGACGAACGGCTTCACGGCCGAGGGCGGGCTGACCACACCCGACCTCGCCGAGGCGGCCGTCAAGCGCGCCGCGGTCGCGGCCGCCCGCCGCGTCGTGCTCCTCGCCGATTCCGCCAAGGCGGGCCAGGAGCAGTTCGCACGCTTCGGCTCCTTCGCGGACATCGACCTGCTCATCACGGACACGGGGCTCGCCCCCGCTCACAAGGCGGCGATCGAGGCCGCCGGTACGGAAGTCGTGCTCGTATGATCCTCACCGTCACCCCCAACCCCTCCCTCGACCGGACCTACGAGGTCTCCTCGCTGGAGCGCGGCGCGGTGCTGCGCGCCACCGGCGACCGGGTCGACCCGGGGGGCAAGGGCGTCAACGTCTCCCGCGCGGTGGCCGCCGCGGGCGTCCGTACGACGGCGGTCCTCCCGCTGGGCGGCGCACCGGGCGCACTGCTCGCCGAACTCCTGGGCGCCCAGGGCGTGGACGTCACGGCGGTCTCGATCTCCGGCCAGACCCGCTCCAACATCTCGCTCGCCGAGCCCGACGGCACCCTGACGAAGATCAACGCGCCCGGTCCGGAGCTGTCCCCGGCGGAAGCCGCGCTCCTGCTGGAGACGGTTCGCACCTGCTCCGGCGCCGCCGCCTGGATCGCCTGCTGCGGCAGCCTCCCGCGCGGCCTGCGGCCCGAGTGGTACGCCGACCTGGTGGCCGGCGCCCACGCGGCCGGCGCCCGGATCGCCCTGGACACCTCCGGCGCGGCCCTGCTGACGGCGCTGCCGGCCGGGCCGGACGTCATCAAGCCGAACGCCTCCGAACTGGCCGCCGCCGTAGGGCGCCCGCTCTCCACCCTGGCCGACGTGGTCAAAGCCGCCGAGGAGCTCCGCTCGCTGGGCGCGGGTGCGGTACTGGCCTCCCTCGGCCGCGACGGCCAGCTGCTGGTCTCCGCCGAGGGCACGTACTACGGCACCGCGCCGGTCGCAGCGGTCCGCAGCGACGTCGGGGCGGGCGATGCCTCCCTGGCCGGTTTCCTGATCGCCGGCGGCACCGGCCCCAGCGCCCTGGCCTCGGCCCTGGCCCACGGCGCGGCCGCCGTCCAGCTGCCCGGAAGCGCCATGCCGACGCCGGCGGACCTGCTCCCCGACGCGGTCCACGTCACCCCGGCCCCGCCCCTGGACCTCCCCCTGTCCGAACCCGCCGCGGCCTGAGGCCTGCGAAGGAGCCCGCGATGAGCGAGATCATCACCCCCGAACTGGTCACCCTCGACCTGTCGGCCGACTCGAAGGAAGCGGCGGCGCGTGCGCTGGCGCAGCGGATGCTGTCGCTGGGCCGCGTCACGGACCTCGACGGCTTCCTGGCGGACGTGGCGGCGCGGGAGGCCCAGATGCCGACCGGGCTGGAAGGCGGTATCGGCATCCCGCACTGCCGCTCCGCCCATGTCACCGTCCCGACCCTGGCGTTCGGCCGCGCCCCGGCCGGCATCGACTTCGGCGCCCCGGACGGGCCGGCCGATCTCGTCTTCCTGATCGCCGCTCCGGCGGGTGCGGACGACGCCCACCTGTCCATCCTCTCCTCACTGGCCCGCCGCCTGATGCGCCCGGACTTCGTGGCGGCCCTCCGCGCGGCGGCCACCCCGGCGCAGGCCGCTTCCCTGATCGCGGACGAGCCGGCCGCGCCCGTACCTACGCCAGCGGACGAGCCGCCCGCACCCACGCCAGCGGACAAGCCGCCCACGCCAGCGGACAAGCCGCCCACGCCCGCGGAGGAGCCGGCCGCGCCCGCCCCCACGCGCCCGCCCGCGGAGGAGCCCCCGCCCGCGCCCGTTCCGTCCCTTCCCGAGCCGGCCATGGCGGGGGAGAGCCCCGCAGGGTCCTTCTCCGTCGTCGCCGTCACCTCCTGCCCCACTGGCATCGCGCACACCTACATGGCCGCCGAGGCACTCCAGCGTGCGGCCGCCGCCGCGGGCATCCGCATCGACGTCGAGACCCAGGGCTCGGCCGGTTTCACCCGGCTCACCCCGCAGGCCATCGCCGAGGCGGACGCCGTCGTCCTCGCCCATGACGTCCCCGTCCGCGACCGGGCCCGCTTCGCCGGGAAGCCGACCGTCGACGTCGGCGTCAAGGCGGGCATCAACCGCCCCGCCGAACTGCTGGCCGAGGCCCGGGAGAAGGTCGCCCGCGGTGAAGTGGAGTCGCAGGCGCCCACCCCCGTCGAGCGGTCCGGAGGGGACACCGACGGATACGGGGCCAAGCTCCGCACCTGGCTCATGTCCGGCGTCAGCTACATGGTCCCCTTCGTCGCCGCCGGCGGTCTGCTCATCGCCCTCGCCTTCGCCATCGGCGGGTACGAGATCAACACCGCGCCCTCCGTCGCGGAACACTTCGCCTGGACCGAGGCGGCCAGCTGGGCCGCGCTGCTCTTCCAGACCGGCGGCCTCGCCTTCGGCTTCCTCGTCCCGGTCCTCGCCGGTTACATCGCCTACGGCATGGCCGACCGGCCCGGCCTCGTCCCCGGCTTCGTCGGCGGCGCCGTCGCCCTCACCATCGAAGCCGGCTTCCTCGGCGGCCTCATCGCCGGCCTCATCGCGGGCGGCACCGTCCTCGCCCTCCAGCGGCTGAGGATCCCGGCCGCCCTGCGCGGGATCATGCCCGTGGTCGTGCTGCCGCTCATCGGCTCCGCCGTCACCGCCTTCCTGATGTTCCTGGTCGTCGGCAAGCCCATCGCCTCGCTCCAGCAGGCCCTCACCGGCTGGCTGTCCGGCCTCTCCGGCGCCAACGCGGTCATCCTCGGCGTGATCCTCGGCCTGATGATGTGCTTCGACCTCGGCGGCCCGCTCAACAAGGTCGCGTACGCCTTCGCCATCGGCGGTCTCGCTTCCCCCAACGAAGGCAGCCTGAAGGTGATGGCCGCCGTGATGGCCGCCGGCATGGTGCCACCGCTCGCGATGGCACTGGCCACCACCCTGCGCGGGCGGCTCTTCTCCAAGGCCGAGCGGGACAACGGCAAGGCCGCCTGGTTCCTCGGTGCCTCCTTCATCAGCGAGGGCGCCATCCCCTTCGCCGCGGCCGACCCGCTGCGCGTGATCCCCGCCGCCATGGCAGGCGGCGCGGTCACCGGGGCGCTGTCGATGGCCTTCGAGTGCACCCTGCGGGCGCCGCACGGCGGCATCTTCGTGATCCCGCTGATCGGCAACCCGCTGCTCTACCTCATCGCCATCGCCGCCGGTACCGCGACCACCGCCGGCCTGGTCCTCCTCCTCAAGGGAATGCGCCGCGCCGGGCAGCCCGCCCCGGCTCCCTCAGCCGACGCCGCGGCCCAGCACCCCGAGGTGGCCGCGGCGGTCTGACCCCGCCGGCGACGAGGTCACCGCACCCGCGCGCGGAGCTCCATGGCTTCGCGCGCGGCAGCCTCGCTCGCGTACACCTCGCACATGTGGCGGCCGTCGGGCGTCGCCGTGTGCTCGACCTCCCACAGGCTGACCTCGGCCCCGTCCAGCAGGACGAAGCCGTGCTCGTACAGCCGCACCGCGACGTCCCGGCCCTCCGTCAGGCAGTGCCGGCCACCGCCGAACGCCTGGGTGATCCGGTGGGCGTACGCCGACCGCAGCAGCCGCGCCACCCGCTCGTCGGGGCGGTCCGCGTTCTCCGCGCGGCGCAGCACCCGCCGGGCGTGGTCGGCGGACTGCTCCACCGTGTAGTCCCGGGGGCGTCGCCTCCCCGCCGAAGCCGCGAAGAGCGCGCTCGGCGCCGCCCCGTCACGGTCCGGCTCCGCACCGCCCGGCGGCAGCGCCGGATCCGATGCGGCGTCGGCCGGCAGCTGTCCGAACAGCCGGGCCACGGCCAGGCAGGCCTCGGCCTTCGTCGCGAAGATCTCGTGCCGGGCGGTGCGGCCGCCCTCCTGCCGGTACACCAGCTCCCACAGGGACACCGAACCGCCGTCGGGCAGCAGGAAGGTGTGCCGGTGGGTGTCCCGCCAGCGGCCCGTCGCCGGACTGTGGTGGGTGATGTACAGGGAAGAGCTGTGGGCGAGCGCCGTGCCGAGGCGCTCGACCAACCGGTCGGGCAGGTCGAAGGAGTTGAGGGCGCGGCCCAGGAGTCGGTCGAGGTGCGCCTCGGTTGTCTCGTACGGATCGCTCAAGGTGGGTCTCCAGGCCGTCGCAGCTTGTCACTTCGCGGAAGCTCAACGTAGCCCCTGGCTCTGACATCACGTCCGGGGTTCGGCAAAACGTCCGGGAAGCTTTTCCGGTTCCCGCCACCCCTTCAGGTCAACTTCCTTACGGATACGCATGCTTCGGCCCGCTCTGTGGCGAAGCGCGGGACTATGGGCCGCATGGCAACGAATACAGTGGGCGTTCCCCGCCAACAGGGGCAGTCCAGCACCCGGCACGAGGATGAACAGGACACCACCCCGCGGCGGCTGGCCTGGCTGCTGCTGCTCACCGGCGCGGCCGGGGTGCTGGCCTCCTGGGTCATCACCCTCGACAAGTTCCTCCTGCTGGAGGACCCGGACTTCAAACCGGCTTGCAGCCTCAACCCCGTGGTCTCCTGCGGCAGTGTGATGACGAGCGACCAGGCGGCGGCCTTCGGTTTCCCCAACCCCATGCTGGGGCTGGTCGCGTACGCCGTCGTGGTGTGCGCCGGCGCCGGGCTGCTGGCCGGCGCCCGCTACCGCGGCTGGTTCTGGCTGGGCCTGAACGCGGGCACCGTCTTCGGCGTCGGCTTCTGCTCCTGGCTGATGGTCCAGTCGCTCTACGAGATCAACGCGCTCTGCCTGTGGTGCTGCCTGGCCTGGGTGGCGACCCTGCTGATGTTCTGGGCGGTGACCGCGCACAACGTCCGTACGGGCACCCTCCCCGCCCCCGGCCCGGTGCGCGGCTTCTTCACCGAATTCGGCTGGGCCCCGCCCGCCCTGCACATCGGAGTGATCGGCATGCTGATCCTCACCCGGTGGTGGGACTTCTGGACCGGCTGACGGCCCCGGCCCGGCCCGGCGCAGGCGAGGGCCCCGGCAGCTGGACGCTGCCGGGGCCCTGGTCACATCACCTCACGGGCGTCAGGGGCCCGGACGGTCGTACGGAGCGGAATTCAGCTGCCGACGGAGGCGTTGCCCGACAGGATCGGGATGTTGCTGAGGATGTGCGAGAGCGGCTCGTCACCCTTGGCCTGGGTGGAGTTCTCGGTGCACTGCTGGTGCTGCGGGTTGGCCAGGACGTTGATGTCCTGGACGCCGACGTTGACCAGGGCGACGATCGACTGGACGTTGACCTTCTCCGGCAGACCGATGCAGGGCTTGTTCAGGGTGCCCTGGACGAGGCCGAGCTGGGGGCTCATGGCGCCGTTCGTCGTCTGGTTGCCGTAGACCTGCGAGGCACCGTTGCCGTTGACGGTGTTGATGCCGTTGTCGTTGCCGATGGCCATGGCCGGAGCCGCGGCAGCAGCGCCCGCGCCGACCGCAACGGCGGTGACCGCGGCAGCGGTCATGAACTTCTTGAACATCTTGATCCTTTTGTCGCACGAGTGCCCGCTAGTGGAGCGCCCTGATCAACTGCCCGGGCGGGGGTTGGTTCCGCTGCTTCACTCAAACGGCCTGCGGGCGGTGCGGTTTTCCCCGTGCAGGCGAGCCCCCTCCGGACGCCTGCACGAAGCCCGTACGGGCCACTCGGCCGCAGGCGGTCCGGTTGCGGTCCGTAGAAGGTGTTCGCACGGTAGGTAAGGAAGCGGATCGCTCGGGTCCGTCTCTACGCGCGACCACCCCGAAGGAATGTCCATGCACAGCACGAAGCCGTCCCGCGCCCGCCTCCTTGTCCCGTCGGTCCTCGCCGCCGTCATACTGGCCGGCGCGGCAGCCCCCGCGGGCGCCGCGGACGGCGGCAGCGCGAGCGCCCTCACGCAGCGAGTGGCAGCCGTCCAGCAGCAGATCGAGAAGGTCGAGCAGCGCGCGGCCGCCGGTCCGATCGAGGACCTCCTGGCGACCCTCACCAAGACCCTGGAGGACCTCCTCAAGTCGATCCAGGGCCTGCTGCCCACAGGTGTCACACTGCCTTCGATCCAGCTGCCCACGCTTCCGGAGATGCCGGCCATTCCCGGTGTCCCCGAGCTGCCGGCGGTGGAGATCCCGAAGCTGCCCGTCACCACCCCGGCGGTCCCGCCGGCCGCCACGGTGCCGCAGACGCCCTCGAACCCGGTCACGCTGCCGGTATGGACCGCCCCCGCGATCCCCAAGGTGCCGGAGGCGCCCAAGCTGCCGGCGGTGCCCGTGGTGCCTTAGAACGGTGGAGTCGCACGCGCTGGCGATCGTTGAGCTGAACAGGTCTGATCGTGCGCGTGGCCGTGTCGTCTGGGCCAGTGGACCGTTTCGCTCGGTGTGAGCCCCGGCATAGGGGCAGAACATCGAACAGAAGGTGCACTCCCCATGAACTCTGCCAAGAAGGCCGCCCTGGTCCTGGCCACCGCAGGTCTCGCTGCGGCCGGTGCCGCGGGCTCCGCCGTCGCCGACGCTACGGCCGAGGGCGCGGCCGTGGGTTCCCCCGGTGTCCTCTCGGGCAACCTGCTCCAGGTCCCGGTCCACATCCCGATCAACGTCTGCGGCAACTCCGTCAACGTGGTCGGCGCGCTGAACCCCGCGTTCGGCAACGTGTGCATCAACGACTGACCTCAGTCGCCCCATATGACTGTGGGCGCCACCGGCCTCGCCGGTGGCGCCCACAGTCATATCGGCGTGCGGAGAAGCCGTACGGCTCAGCTGCCGCCGTTGAGCTTGACGCCCCCGAGCATCGGGTTCGACTGGGTGGCGCCGTTCGCGAGCTTGAGCACCTCGCCGGGCACGTCATTGCGCAAGTGGTTGACGCGCTGGGCCGTGCCCATGACCTTGTTGACGGTGTCCCCCTGCTCGGCCAGGGCGTTGCCGACGGTCTGCGGGAGCCCCTCCGAGATCGGGCCGGCGGCGTTCAGGGTCTCCGTCACCCCGCTGGTCAGGCTCATGGGGGGCATCGGGACCGGCGCCTCGGCGGCGAAGGCGGGAGCGGAGGCGCCGAGGGCGGCTACGGAGCCGGCGACGACAGCGGCGACCTTCGTGAGCTTCATTATCGCATTCCTTTTCCAGCGGCGACCGTCGCGCCGCTTTCGCCCTGGGTAACGACTGCCCGCCGCTGCGGAAACGCGGTCGGCAGGGGGACAATGAAGCGGCCGGAGAATCCGACAAGCGATTCTCCGGCCGATATCTCTTCTGATGACGCTATTGCCTGTCAGGCGATACGGGACCGCCGGTACAAAATGGCGCCGCCCAGAATCAAGGCCGACGCGAGAGCCGCGGCGGCGGCGGGCTGACCGGCGCCGGTTTCCGCCAGCATCGGCCCGGTCACCCGAGCCGGTGCGGGGGCTGGCGAGGCGGCGGGCAGGCCCGCCGGCGCCGGTGCGGGCGCCGGTGCGGGCGCCGGAGCGGCCGCCGCGGGCAGGTGCACGGGGGTGTCACCGGCGGGGGCGGCCGGCGGCTGGTCCGCCGGACGTACGGCCTCCGGGGCCGTCAGCTCTACGGGCTGGCTCCCGTGCGGCGGCCGGGGCGCGGGCTCTTCCTCCGCGGCCGGCGCGGGAGCCGGTACCTGCGGTGCGGGCGCCGGGAGCGGTCGCGGCGCCTCCTCGGCCGACTCGGGGGCGGCGTCCGGTGCGGGGAGCGGCTGCGGTGCCTCCCAGACCGGGGGCGCCGGGGCCGGGTCGGGCGCGGGAAGCGGAGCCGGCCCGGGCTCCTCGCCGTCGGGGCCCTCGGGCCCGTCGGGGCCCGGGAGCGGATGGGGGTCCGGGTGCTCCGCTCCGGGAGGCGCGTGGTGCGGCCCGTCGTGAGGTGCGTCGTGCGGGGGACGGGGCTGGGCCGACTCGGGGTGGTCGTCGCACTCCTCCTCGCCCGGGTGCCCGTGCCCGCCGGGGCGAGGAGCCGCCTCATGCCGTGGTGCCTCGTGGTCCGGGCCCGCGTGGTCCGGGGCTTCGTGCCGTGGTCCCTCGTGGCGGGGGGCCTCGTGTTCGGGCGCCGCGTGCTGCGGTGCATCGTGGGCCGGGGCCGCGTGCTTGGGGGCGGCATGCCGGGGCGCCCGGTGCTGCGGGGTCCCGTGGCGGGGTTCCTCGTCGCGCTGGGGCGACGCGTGCCGCGGTCCGCGCTCGTCGAGGTAGCGCTCGAACGCCTCGGCGTGTTCGGGGCTGAGGTGGTGCTCGTAGTCGTAGTCGACGTCCGAGCCGGTCGTGGTGACGCAGGTGTTCCCCATCGAGGGATTGAGCGCGGCACCGCCGTCCACACTGTTGCCGCATACGTTCGGGGCGAAGGTGATCGGTACCGAGACGCTGTTGCCGGACAGCACACCCGGTGAGTGCGAGGCTTCGGCCGTCGCCCCGGAGTGCGCGTAGGCCGCGCCGGTCGCGATCGACAGCAGGCTGGAGGCGGCCGCCGCCGTGAGCATCCCCTTGCCCAGCACTTGTCGGCTCAGTACCTGTCGCATGGGTCCTTCCCTGTCTACCAGCGCTGTGGCCGGTGCTGAATCGAAGGCGGCCTCGGAGTGCACCGCCGTGCACTCCGAGGCCACCCCGAGGAGGTCTGCCCTTGCGGGCACAGGCGCTTCGTCAGTCGTTGACGCAGGTGTTGCCGAACGTCGGGTTCAGCAGCGCGATCACGTTGACGGTGTTGCCGCAGACGTTCACCGGGATGTGCACGGGAACCTGGATGAGGTTGCCGGACAGGACGCCCGGGGAACCCACGGCCGCGCCCTTGGCGTTGGCGTCGGCCATGGCGGGGGAGGCGGCACCGGTGGCCATCAGAGCGCCGGCGGCCAGCACCACTGCCTTCTTGTACTTCATTTGATTTCTATCCTTCCCGCAGGGGCGTATCCACTGCAGAATTTGTAACGAGCGGCTCCGGGAAAGGAAACCGCATGTTCCCGACGGCTTTTCAGTAATTCACCCCGATGCGCGGTCCCGAATTCGGGCAGCAGGGGGTTCGCGCCGGTATTCACAGCTGCCGACGGGCCGGCGGGACCGGTGAGCCTGTCCCGCACGCGGCGAGGCCGCCGCGACCCGAAGGTGCGGCGGCCTCGCTGGCGCGGCTCGGGTCAGCTGCCGGAGGAGACGTTGCCCGAGAGGATCGGGATGTTGTCCAGGATGTGCGAGAGGGCCTCGTCGCCCTTGGCCTGGGTGGAGTTCTCGGTGCACTGCTGGGTCTGCGGGTTGGACAGGACGTTGATGTCCTGGATGCCAACGTTGACCAGGGCGAGGATGGACTGCACGTTGGCCTTGGCGGGCAGGGCGATGCAGGGCTTGTTGAAGGAGCCCTGGATCAGCGCCATCTGCGGGCTCATGTGGCCGTAGGTGGCCTGGTTGCCGTAGATCTGCGAGGCGCCGTTGCCGTTCACGGTGTTGATGCCGTTGTCGTTGCCGATGGCCATCGCCTGCGGCGCCATGGCGGCACCCATGCCCACGGCAGAGGCCGCAACCGCTGCCGTGGCCATCATCTTCTTGATCATTGTCGTCCCTTTTTCGCGGTATTGCCCGGTACCGGAGCACTCGGGTCAACGGCCCGGCCCTGCTCCGGGTTGCGTGGCTTCACCCGGATGCCGCCGTTTCGGATCGTGCGGTTGACGGCCGGGTGGTCACGCTGGAGTGGTCGAACCAAGTTCATCGGGGCTGGTTCGAACGGCGGTACCCGATATAACGACCTGCTCGCGGGGAGGGTGCGTGCTATCGCCCAAAAGGCCGTACGGGCGAGTCCGACGTGATTTCCAGCCTGATTTCTGACAAAGTTCACTCCTGCTTTTGTTTTCCTTGATCGAAAATGGAGACAGGTCATGGGTTCCCCCCTGGGCGGCGTTCACGCGACGTTATCGGGGGGTTGGTCACGGGGGTATTGATGGTCCGAATTCTACGGTTCCGGCATTCGAACGTCGCTCATTCATGCGATAAGCCGAACATATGAATGCCTCGGATGTGGCGCGGACGTGCTCCCCCAGGCAACCGCGCCGTCCAGAGAGCGCCCCGCCGCCTCGCAGTCCAGGTCACGGGCGAAACCCAGGGCCCTTCCTCGGCGTGCTCCTCACTCGGACAGACGCGCGCCGCTGAACGTAGGAGATCGCTCCGCGTGCCGACACCACCTTCGACCGCACCGTCCCCGGCCGCACGGCCCATGACCGTCCTCCATCTCGTCCAGCCCGTCGACGGCGGGGTCGCCCGGGTCGTCGTCGACCTCGCCCGCGCCCAGTCGGCCTCCGGGCACCGCGTCGTCGTGGGCTGCCCGCGCGGCGGACGGCTCGCCGACGCCGCCCGGGCAGTCGGCGCCGAGGTGCTCGCCTGGCGCGCCGGGCGGGCTCCGGGGCCGGGGCTGCCCGCCGAGGTGATCGGCGCCGCGCGGCTCGTGCGCCGCGTCCGGCCGGATCTGCTGCACGCCCACAGCGCCAAGGCCGGGCTGGCGGGCAGGCTCGCCGTGCGCGGGGCCCTGCCCACCGTCTTCCAGCCGCACGCCTGGTCCTTCGACGCCGTCGGCGGAGCCACCGCCGCGCTCGCCCTGCGCTGGGAGAGGTACGGGGCGCGCTGGGCCGACCGGGTGCTCTGCGTCAGCGAGGCCGAACGCCGCGCGGGCGAGTCCGAGGGCATCACCGCCCCCTGGTCGGTGATCCGCAACGGTGTGGACCTGGAGCACTTCCGCCCCGGCGGACCGGACCGCGACGAGGACAGGGCCCGGGCACGGGCCGAACTCCCGCTGCCCGCCGCCTTCCGGGGCGACGGCCCGCTCGCCGTCTGCGTCGGCCGGCTCTGCCGGCAGAAGGGGCAGGACGTCCTGCTGCGGGCCTGGCCCCAGCTGCTCGGAGCCGTCCCCGGAGCCCGCCTCGCCCTCGTCGGCGAGGGCCCCGACGCCGAACGGCTCCGGCGCGCGGCCCCGCCCGGAGTGCTCTTCGCCGGGGCGGCCCGCGACATCCGACCGTGGCTTCGGGCCGCCGATCTCGTTGTACTGCCGTCGCGGTGGGAAGGCATGGCCCTCGCGCCGCTCGAAGCCATGGCCTGCGGCCGCCCGGTCCTGGTCTCCGACGTCAGCGGGGCCCGGGAAAGCCTGCCGCCCGGCCAGCGCCGGCTGTGCCTGGTGCCGCCGGAGGACCCGACGGCGCTGGCCAAGGCCCTGGGACGGCTGCTCGCCGAACCGCGGCTGCTCGCCGAACTCGGCGAGCAGGCCGGGCAGCACGCCCGAACCGACTTCGACGTGCGGCGGACCACGGACGCGGTCACCGGCCTGTACTACGAACTGCTGGGCAGGCCCCGGCCCTCGAACCAGGAGCGCATCACCCGATGACGATGGACAGCGCACCCGCCCGGCACACCGGGCAGGGCGGTACGGGGCCGGTCGGCGGCAGGGCCTTCGCGCCCGCGTCACCCGCGGAAGCCCGCCGTTCCGTGACCGCCCTCCTCGCGCCGCGCAGGCCCCGCGCCGAGCAGGCGCGCAGTGCGGTACGGCCGCAGCGGGCCCGCCGCCGGGACGGGGTGCTCCCGCTGCTGACCGCCGACGCGCTGGCCGTCGTACTGACCACGGTGCTCCTCTCCGGCCCGGCGCTGGGGCTCGGGGCGGCGGCGCCGGCCGCCGTCCTGCTGGCCGCGCTGCACGCGCAGGCCGGGCTGTACCGGCCGCGGCTCGCGCCCTCCGCGCTGCTCGAACTGCCCGCGCTGGCCGGGCGGTCCGCCGTCGTGTGGTGCGCGGCCGCCACCGTCCTGGCCGCCGCCGGCCCGAGCCACGTCCTGGGCTGGAACGTGCTGCTCAGCGCCGTCTGCCTGCAGGCCGTACTGGTGTGCGCGGGGCGCGGGTTCGTCAACGTCCTGCACCGGCGCGCGGCCGTCCGCAGGCCGGCCTCCGCCCTCGTGGTCGGGCCCGGGAGCGGGAGCGGGAGCGGGGCGGGCGCGGTGGCCGCCGCGCTGCACGGGCGCCCCGAGTACGGGCTGCGCCCCGTCGGGCTCGCCGACACCGCGGCCGCCGGCGGCCAGGCTCCGGCACGGTCCCGCGCCCTGCCGGTCCTCGCCACCCACGAGGACATCCGGCGCGCGGTCATCCAGAACTCGGTGCGGCACGCGGTCTTCACCCGCCCGCCCGAGGCCGACGAGCGCACCGCCTCCCTGGTCCGGCTCTTCCACGACCACGGCTGCCGGCTCTGGCTCGCCGACCCCGCCGGCACCGCCAAGGTGACGGGCATGCGGCTGGCGCACCCCGCCGACCAGCTGTGGGGGTACGCCGTACAGCCCCTGCTGCCGCGGCCGGCCCGGCCGCTGGAGCGCCGGGCCAAGCGGGTCATCGACGCCGTGCTGGCCCTGGTGGCGCTGGTCGCCGCCGCGCCCGTGATGGCCGCCTGCGCGCTGGCCGTACGGGTGTGGGACGGACCGGGGGTGATCTTCCGGCAGGAGCGGGTCGGGCTGTACGGCCGCCCCTTCACGCTGCTGAAGTTCCGTACCCTGCGCGCCGACGAGCACGAGTCCGCCACCCGGTGGACGGTCGCGGGCGACCGCGGGATGAGCCGCGTCGGCTCCTTCCTGCGCAAGTCCTCGCTGGACGAGCTGCCGCAGTTGTGGAACGTGGTCCGGGGTGACATGAGCCTGGTCGGACCGCGTCCCGAGCGGCCCTTCTTCGTCGCCAAGTTCAGCACCGTGCACCCCGGCTACGAGGCCCGCCACCGGATGCCGGTCGGCATCACCGGCCTCGCCCAGATCAACGGCCTGCGCGGGGACACCTCCATCGAGGACCGGGCCCGCTTCGACAACCACTACATCGACACCTGGTCGCTCTGGCAGGACCTGTGGATCCTGGCCCGCACGGCCGCCTCCTTCTTCCGGTTCAGGCTGGGGGGCAGTTGATGAGCCTCGCGGTGGGTGCGGCCGGTGTACGGCCCGGTGTACCGGGCCCGCTGCGCCGGCACTGGCCGCTGCTGCCGCTCGCCGGGACGGTGCTGTTCCTCCTCGCCCCGCTTCCGGCCGGGGACGCGGCCGCCTCCGGGAAGGTCGGCCCCGCCGACGCCGCCTCCCTGCTCCTCGTCCTGGTGTGCGCGGTGCAGGCGGTGCGCGGCCGGGCGCGGGCGCTGACCCCGCTGGGCGTGCTGGTGCTCGGCCTGCCCGCCGTGGGACTCGCCGTGGCCACTGCGACCGCCGCGGATCCGTACGCCGCCCTGCCCGGCTTCGTGCGCTACCTCCAGGTGTTCGTGCTCGTCCCGGCGGCCGTGGTGCTGCTGGTGCGCGACCCACGGGAGTTCCGGCTGGCCGCCGGGTGCTTCGTGGTCCTGGCGCTGGTGCAGGGCGCGGTGGGCGTCGCGCAGTTCGCCACCGGCACCGGGGCCTCGTACCAGGGCGAGGACATCAGGGCCGTGGGCACCTTCGGCCCCGGTGACGTCATGGGCATGGCCACCGTCGTCTCCTACGGGCTGATCGTCGCGACGGCCGCCGCACTGGCGCCCGGGGTACCGCGGAAGGTCCGGCGCGCGGCCGGGGGCGCCGCGCTCGCGCTGGTGCTGCCGCTGGTGCTGTCCTTCAGCCGGGGCGCGTGGATCGCCACCCTCGGCGCCGCGGTGCTCGTGATGCTCCTCGCGGGCATCCGGCGGGCCCTGAAGGTGCTGCTCGCGCTGACCGCGGCCGGGGTCGTCCTGGTGGGCGGGCTCGGGGCCGGCTCCGCGATGGTCGCGGAGCGGCTGACCTCCATCACGCAGGTGTCCAGCGCGCCCGACCAGTCGGTGACCGACCGCTACACGATGTGGGCCGCCGCCGAGTCGATGTGGCGCGAACGGCCCGCCACCGGGGTCGGGCTGAAGGGCTTCCCCGCCCACCGGGACGGGCACGCCTCGCTGGGCCTGTCCTCCGGCAGCGACACCGCCGGCGCGGGGCAGAGGTACATCCGCCAGCCGCTGCTCTCCCCGCACAACATGTACCTGCTGATCCTCAGCGAGCAGGGGCTGATCGGGCTGACCGCACTCGCGGGCGGCTGGGCGGCGCTGCTGGTCGCGGGGCTGCGCCGGCTGGCCCGCGGGTGCGCGATCCGGGACTGCGGGCTGATCGCGACCGGACTGCTCGTGTGGCAGCTGACCGACTTCCTCTACGCGGACATCGGCGGGCCGTCCACCGTCCTGACCGGTGTGATCATCGGCCTGTCCGCGTGGTGGGCGCTGCCGTCCGGCGGGCCGGAGGCGGGCGGCCCGGCCGACGCCGCCTCGCGGGGCCCGCGTACCGGCCCCGAGGCGGTCCGCGGGTGACGGACACGACGCCCCGGCGGCCCGCCTCCGGCCCTGCGGCCGGGGCGGGCCCGGCCCGTGCCCAGGCCCGCCCGGTCCGCCCCCCGGACGCCGGCGCGGGTGACCGCCCCGGGGGCCGGGGCGGTACCCGTCCGGTGCCGGCCGTCCCGGAGCCGGTCCCGGACACCGCCGGGGTCCGGGGCGGTGGCCGTGCGGTGCCGGGCGTCCCGGAGCCGGGCGCGGCGGCGTCCCGTCCGGACGGCGGGCCCGAGCCCTTCGGCCTGCCCGCGCACGCGGGCCGTCCGGCGGCCCGGCTGACGAGTCCCGCCGCCGTGGCCCCGACCGCCGGGCCGGACCCCGGTTTCAGCCCGGCCGGGCAGTCGGGAGTACGGGTGGCGGCACGGACGGCGGGGGTCCGGGCGCAGGCTCCGGCGGCGGGACCCGCCGCCGGACCGCGGGCGCCCCGCATCGGCCGCTGCGAAGCTCCGCCCGCACCGGGCGCCGCGGGCACCGGCGCCCCGCTCGGCCGGTTCCTGGCCAAGGCCGCCGCCGTCACGGCCGCACTGACCGCCGCCGGGGCGGTGTTCGGGCTGGTCCGGGACCAGACCATCGCCCACCTCTTCGGCGCCGGGCACGACAGCGACGCCTTCCTGATCGCCTGGACCGTGCCCGAGATGGCCTCGACGCTGCTGATCGAGGACGCCATGGCCCTGCTGATGGTGCCCGCGTTCAGCCACGCCCTGGCCCGGAGGGCGGCCGGTCGCGCCGGGCTCACCCGCCGCGAGGCCCGCGCGCAGGACCCCGTCCGGCTGCTCGTCGGGGCGACCCTGCCGCGGCTCGCCGTGTTCCTGGCCGCGGTGGCCTCCGTACTCATCGTGGCCGCCCCGCTCGTCGTGGCCGTGCTCGCGCCCGGCCTGCCCGATCCCGAACTGGCCGTCCAGTGCACCCGGCTGACCTCGCTGACCGTGGTCTGCTTCGGGATCGCCGGCTACTTCAGCGCGGCCTTGCGCGCGCACCGCTCGTTCGTGCCACCGGCCGCGATCTACGTCTCGTACAACATCGGGATCATCGGCACGATGGTGGCCCTGCACGCCCTGTGGGGGGTGCGGGCGGCCGCCGCCGGGGTCGCGGCCGGCGGGCTGCTGATGGTCCTCGTCCAACTGCCCGCCTTCATCCGGAACGTGGGCTTCGGACCGCGCCGCGCCCAGGCCGCCCCGCGCAGCCAGCGCGACCGGGACCGGCCCACCCTCATCGCCTTCGGGCTGATCGCGCCCGTCATCTTCTTCGCCGTCTTCCGCCAGTCCCAGGTGCTCGTGGAGAGGTTCCTCGCCGCCTCCCTGCCCTCCGGCGCGATCTCGCACCTCAACTACGCGCAGAAGGTCGCGCAGATGCCGATGGTGCTCTCCCTGATGATCTGCACCGTCACCTTCCCCGTCGTCGCCCAGGCCATGGCCGGCGGCGAGCTCGACAAGGCCCGGCGGCGCGTCGAGCGCGACCTCGCCCTCGCCTCCCTCGCCGTCCTGATGGGCTGCGCACTCGTCGTCGGGTACGCGCCCCAGATCATCGAGGTTCTCTTCGAGCGCGGCGCCTTCACCCACCGGGACACCCAGGTCACCGCCTCCGTCATGCGGATCTACGGGCTCGGACTCCTCGGCCACTGCCTCGTCGGCGCGCTCAGCCGGCCCTTCTTCTCCACCGCCCGCCCCACCTGGTTCCCGGCGCTCGCCATGGGCGCCGGACTGCTCGTCAACATCGTGGCCGGGGCCCTGGCCGTCGGCTGGTGGGGCGTCTACGGCATCGCCGCCGCCAACGCGGCCGGCATCTCCACCACCGCCGTCCTGCTGCTCACCGGCCTCGGCTCCCGGATCGTCCCGATCCAGCTCCGCCGGGTCGCCGTCAGCATCGGCCGGCTCGCCGTGGCCGCCGCCGCCGCGTGCGCCACCGGCTGGATCGCCGGACCGATGGTCCCCGACCCGATGCTCAGCGCCGCCCTCGGCTGCCTGCTGGTCCCCGCCATGTTCGGGGCCACCGGCATGGCCATACGGGCCCTCGAAGTCACCGCCCTCCCCGCCCAGATCTCCGAGCTCACGCAGAGGTTCCGCAATGCCCGCTGACACCGACGCGGCGTCCGCCGCCATGGTGGGCCCCGCCCGCCGGACCGCCGCGCCGTGGGTCCTGATGTACCACTCGGTCGCCGAGTTCACCGACCCCGCCGAGGACCCGTACGGGATCACCGTCACCCCGCGCGCCCTGGAGGAGCAGCTGCTCTGGCTGCGCTCCCGGGGACTGCGCGGCGTGTCCGTCGGCGAACTGCTCCGCGCCCGCGCCGCCGGATGCGGAGCCGGACTCGTCGGACTGACCTTCGACGACGGATACACCGACTTCCTGACCCGGGCGCTACCGCTGCTGCACCGCCTCGAATTCACCTCGACCCTCTTCGTGCTGCCCGGGCGGCTCGGCGTGGACAACGTGTGGGACCCGCTGGGACCGCGCAAGTCCCTGCTCACCGCCGAGGGCATCCGCGAAGTCGCGGGCGCCGGCCAGGAGATCGGCTCGCACGGGCTGCTCCACCAGGACCTCACCGCGGCCACCGCCGACGTCCTCCAGCAGGAACTGCGGGGCAGCCGGGACCTGCTGCGCGAACTCACCGGGACGCTGCCCGAGGGGTTCTGCTACCCGTACGGGTACTTCGACGCGCGGGTGGTCGAGGCCACGCGGGCCGCCGGATACGGCTACGCCTGCGCCATCGAGCCCGGCCGCCTCGCCGGCCGGTACGCGCTGGCGCGCACCCACATCAGCCAGGCGGACGGCGGGACCCGGCTGCGCGTCAAGCAACTGCGCCACCGGGTGCGCGAGCTGCGACGGGCGGTGCACCTGTGAAGGCGCTGCACATCATCACCGGGCTCGGCGTCGGCGGCGCCGAGCAGCAACTGCGCCTCCTGCTGCGGCACATGCCGATGCGGTGCGACGTCCTGACGCTGACCAACCCCGGGCCCGTGGCCGAGGGGCTGCGGGCCGACGGGGTCCGGGTCGTGCACCTGGGGATGCGGGGCAACCGCGATCTGGGGGCGCTGCCACAGCTGGTGCGGTTCATCCGCCGAGGCCGCTACGACCTCGTACACACCCACCTTTACCGGGCCTGCGTCTACGGGCGCCTCGCGGCCCGCCTCGCGGGCGCCGGGGCGGTCGTGGCCACCGAACACTCCCTCGGCGCGGGCGAGATCGAGGGCCGGCCGCTGTCGCGCGGGGTACGGGGGCTCTACCTGGCCAGTGAGCGGCTCGGCGCCGCGACCGTGGCCGTGTCGGACACCGTGGCCGCCCGGCTGGTGGGCTGGGGGGTACCGGCCGCGCGGGTGCACGTCGTACCCAACGGGATCGAGGCCGTCCGCTTCCGCTTCGACGCGGGCGTACGACGGGCCGCCCGGGCCCGGACGGGACTGCCCGAGCGGGCGTTCGTGGTCGGCGGGGTCGGGCGGCTGGTACCGGGCAAGCGGTTCGACGTGCTCGTGCGCGCCGTCGCCGCGCTGCCGGGGGCGCACCTGCTGCTCGCCGGGGACGGGCCGGAGCGAGCGGCGCTGCGGCTGCTCGCCGCCGAACTGGGCGCCCAGAGCCGGGTCCACCTGCTGGGGGAGCGGGACCCGCTGGGCGACAGCTCCGACGGCCGGACACCCGGGATCCCGGCGCTGCTCGCCGCCATGGACGTCTTCGTCTCGCCCTCGCGGGAGGAGGCCTTCGGGCTCGCCGTGGTCGAGGCGCTCGCGGCCGGGCTGCCCGTCCTGCACGTCACCTGCCCGGCCATCGACGACCTGCCTCCGGAGCAGGCGCCGGGGGCCCGCCGCGTCGGTGCGGGCACGGAGGAACTGATCGCGGCCCTGCGCGGCCACATGGAGGCGGGCGTCCGCCGGCTGCCCGCACCGCCGGTCGTACGCCGCTACGACATCGCCCGCAGCGCCGAGCAGCTCCTCGACGTGTACGCCCTCGCGCTCGCCGCACCGCCCCCGGCCGCAGAGCCGGCGCCGCACGCTCCGGCGGGGCTGGACGCGCGGGGCTGACGCGTACGCAACCCCGGACGGCGCTGCGGCCGGGACCCGAAGGAACCACCTCCACCCAGGAAGCGACACCCTCATGGCCGATACCGACGAGCAGATGAAGCCCCGGCAGACGAAGCCCCAGCCCCAGGAGCCCGACCAGCAGCAGCCCGTTCCGGGCTCCGGGAAGAAGGGGCCGCGGTGGGGGCTGCGGCCGCGGCGGCGTCTTGGCCCCGTGCCCGCGTGGTGGCCGTTGCCCGCCTGCGCCCTGATCGGGCTGGCCGCGGGCGGGGCGTACGGAGTGCTCAAGGCACCCGAGTACGCCGCCACCAGTTACATCATCGCCGTACCCGACGACACCACCGACCCGGCCACCGCCCGCGGCTTCGCCCAGGCCTACGCCCGCATCGCCACGAGCAGCTCCACCCTGGCCTACGCCCAGCCCCGCGCCGGCATCGGCGCCCGGCAGCTGCGGACCCAGGTGCGGGCCGAGACCTCCCCCGAGTCCCCGATGATCGCCATCACCGGCACCTCGAAGAGCCCCGGCGGGGCCGCGGACATTGCCAACGCCGTCGCGGACGCCCTGTCCCTGAGCGGCAACCGGGCGGCCAAGAACACCGGTGTCCAGCTGCTGCTGTTCAACCAGGCCGTCGCGCCGACCGATCCCGTATCGCCCTCCGCCCCCGTCAGCGGGGCCGTCGGGATGTGCGCGGGCGGGCTGCTCGGCGGGCTGTGGCTGCTGGCCCGGCCCGCGGGACGGGTGCGGCGCGCCGAGCGCGGTGCACCGCTCGTGGAGGAGTACCCCTCACTGCCGGCCCAGGGTGAGCACGCCGGGACCGAGGAGAAGGAGTCCGCGCGATGAGTTCCGGCTCGCCCGTGGCCCTGTCGGTGACGCTGTGCCGTGATTCCCGCCAGTTCGCCGCGCTGGAAGAGCCGTGGAACCGGCTCGTCCGCTCCTGCGCCACCGCCACCCCCTTCCAGAGCCACGCCTGGCTGCACTCCTGGTGGCTGTCGTACGGGAAGGACGGCCGGCTGCGGATCGTCCTCGTGCGGCGCGGCGAGGAGCTGGTCGGCGCCGCCGCGCTGATGCTCGTACACCGGCCGCTGCCCCTGCTCGTACCGCTCGGCGGCTCCATCACCGACTACTTCGACGTGCTCGTCGCCGCGCCGTACGCCGACGAGGTCGTCCCGGCGCTGGCCCGCGGGCTGCACCGGGCCGCCCGCGGCGCGGTGGTGGACCTGCGCGAGGTCCGCCCCGGGGCCGCCGCCGAGGCGCTGTACGAGCAGTGGCCGGGCGTCCGCAGCAGGCTCACCGACTCCACCTGCATGGAACTGCCCGCGCTGCCCTTCGAGGAGCTGGTCAAACGGATGCCCGCCTCCGGCGGCCAGCGGGTGCGGGCCAAGCTCCGCAAGAGCGACGCGGCCGGGATCGAGGAGCGCGAGGTCACCGAGCAGGAGGTACCGCGCGCCGTACGGACCTTGCTGCGCCTGCACGAGAAGCAGTGGCGCGGGCGCGGGGTGACCCCCGAGCACCTGAGGCCCCGCTTCGCCGAGCACCTGACCCGGGCCACCCGGCGGATGGTGCGGGCCGGTGAGGGACGGCTGACGGAGTTCCGCCTCGACGGGAAGGTGGTGGCGGCCAACGTCACGCTGCTCTCGGCCGCTCTGAGCGGCGGATACCTCTACGGGGCCGACCCGGACCTGCGGTCCCGCAAGGTGGACGTGGCGACCCTGCTGCTGCGCCACGAGACCGCGCGGGCGCGCGCCGAGGGCCGCCCGGTGGTGAGCTTCCTGCGTGGCAACGAGCCGTACAAGAACCACTGGCGGCCCGAGACGGTCGTCAACCAGCGTTTCCTGCTGGCCACGACCGCGCTCGCGCCCCTGCTGCGCCTGCACGAGTCGCAGGTGACGGGGCGCGAGCGGGCGGTGGACGCGCTGCGGGAGGCGCTGCCGGCCGCCAGGGACTGGCGGGCGCGGCTGAACGAACTGCGCATCCGGTGAGGGCGCGCCCGGCGTCCTCAGAACGGCCAGAGGCCGGAGCCCTTGCCCCAGTTGAGCTGGACGCAGAGGGCCTGCTTGCCGAGCAGCTTGGACAGCCACTCCCCGAAGCTGACGGGCACGCACCACTGCCTGCTGTTGGCGGGCGGCGGGGTCGGTTGGGGTTTGGGCGGGGTCGGGGCCGGGACGGAGACCTCCGGGGCGGGCTCGCGGGTGGGTTCGGGTGTGGGTTCGGGTGCGGGGACCTGCGGGGTCGGGAGCTGCGGGGTGGGGACGAGCGGGCTGGGCGTCACCGGGAGCTCCGGCTCCGGCTCGGGGGCCACGGGCGAGGGCCCGGGCACCTGGGGGCTCGGCATCGCCGGCGTCGGGAGGACCGGAGTGGGGACCACGGGGGTCGGGAACACCGGCGTGGGCGCAACCGGGGTGGGCGCGGCCGGTGTGGGGAGGACCGGCGTGGGCGCGACCGGGGGCGTCGGAACCATCGGGGGCGTGGGGATCATCGGGGGCGTGGGGATCACCGGGCCGGGCCTCTCGGGCGTCAGCGCGTCCCGGAACACCTGCGAGGACCGCGGGTTCTGCTTGCACTGCCAGACACCGTGCGGACAGTAGTCGGTGATGGTGTGGTAGAGCGGCTTGTGCTGCTCGATCCACTTCAGCATGCGCCGTACGTACTCCGGGTTGTCACCGTGGCGGAAGAGCCCCCACTCCGGATACGAGATCTCCTTGCCGTGTGCTTTCGCGAAGTCGACGTGCTGCTGGAGCCCGTACGGCTGGGACACCTGCTCGTCGAAGGTGCGGCCGGGAGCCTGGTCGTACGAATCCATGCCGACGATGTCGACCACGTCGTCGCCCGGATAGCAGGAGGTCCAGCCGATCGCGTCGGTCCCCCTGCTGGGGGCGAAATCGAACTTGAACCGCTGTCCGGGCACCGCGCGCATCGTGTTGACGATCCGCTTCCAGTAGACCTTCCAGCCCTCCGGGTCCGGCCCGCAGCGATGCGTGTAGGTGGTGCCGTTCATCTCCCAGCCGAGCACGATCACGGTGTCCGGAACGCCCAGCGACACCAGCCGTTCCGCCAGCCGCGCGAAGTGCCGGTCGTACGCGCCCCGCGCGCCGGCCCCGATCAGCTCGGCGACCTCGTGATCGGGCAGCCGTTCCTCGTTGCGCTCCTGCATGGGCACGTTCAGTACGAACATCCGGTCCGGCTTCGCCCTGCGCCACCGGGCCCAGTTGCCGAGGAAGCCGACGTTGCCCTCGATGCCGGCCCACTGGTCACCGGGCAGGTAGGTGTGGCCGACCCGGATCTCCCGGCCGCCCAGCCAGCGCGACAGGTGCGGGATGCGGGCCACTCCGGGCGGGCCGTAGTGGAGGTAGGCGCCCATGGCGATGCCGGAGGAGGCCGGGGCCTCGTCCTCCTCGGGCGCCGCGATGGCGGCTCCGGTGACGAGCAGTCCGGCCGTGACCGTACCGGCGCAGGTGCTCGCCAGTCGGCGGCGTGGTCTGGGCATGGCGCCTCCCGAGCATTCCCGAACCGGTGTGCTTGCCCATGACGTTAGGCACCACATCTGATGAACGGCCTGTCCGGTGACCGCTGAGTAGGCCATTCGCAGCCGCGCATCACCCCTGCTTGGTCCGACTAGGTGAAAGACACCGCTTCCATGTACCCCTTCGCCTGCGACGTGCCCGCCGTCCTGCTCAGGCTCGACCGCAATCCGTTCCACCACGGAACCCTCGGCGCCGTCAGATCCCTCGGGCGCAAGGGCGTTGAGGTCCATGCCGTCGCCGAGGCCGGCGGAGGTCCCGTGGGCCGGTCGCGGTTTCTGCGGGCCGTGCATCCCGGGCCCGCCGGCGGGCTGGACCCCGAGGCGCCGGAGGCGCTGCTGGAGTGCCTGGCCGCGGTCTCGGAGCGGATCGGCCGGGCGGCCGTGCTCTTCGCCATGGACGATCTGAGCGCCATCGCCCTGGCGCGCGCCGCCCCGGGACTGACGGACCGTTTCCGGATGCCCCGTCAGCCGGACGGGCTGCCCGCCCGGGTGGCCGACAAAGCCGAGCTGTCGCGCCTGTGCGCGCGGTGGGACATCCCGCACCCGGAGACGGTGGTGCCGGCCGACGGGGCGGAGGCGGCCCGGGCGGCCTGGCACCTCGGGCTGCCCGTCATCGCCAAGTGGAGCCGGCCCTGGCTGCTGCCCGCCGGGGACGCCGGGCTGCGGAGCACCACGCTCCTGCACACCGGCGCCGAGGCCCGCCGACTGTACGAGCGCTCCGCCGAGGCCGGGAGCCGGCTGCTGCTCCAGCGGTTCCTGCCGGCAGGGCCGGACACCGACTGGTTCTTCCACGGCGCCTTCACCCGGGGCGGGCGGCCGCTGCTCGCCGGGTCGGGCCGCAAGGAGCTGTCCTGGCCGCTGCGGACGGGGCTGACCGCGGTGGGGCGCTGGCTGCCCGACCCGGCGGTGGAGGGGGCGGGGCTGCGGATCGCCGAAGGGCTCGGGTACCAGGGGATCCTGGACCTGGACTTCCGCCGGGACGAGGAGGGGCGCCCCCGGCTCGTGGACTTCAACCCCCGGCCGGGGGCGCAGTTCCGGCTGTTCACCGACGCGGCCGGGCTCGATGTCGTCCAGGCGACGTACCTCGACCTGACGGGCCAGCGGGTACCGCGTCCCTCGGGCGGGCCGGGCCGGGTCTTCCTCGCCGAGAACTACGCGGTGCTGGCGGCCGTACGCGGGCGGTCGCTGCCGCGCCTGCGCGCGGCGGCCCCGGCCGCCGGGACGGCGGCCGGGGCCGCTCCCGCGCGGCCCGGGCCCGTGCGGGCGCTGCCCACGCCGAAGCGGGAGCCGGTCGAGGCGGCCTGGTTCGCCGCCGACGACCTGATGCCGTTCCTCGCGATGCTGGCCGTCTTCCTGCGGCGGGGCGCGGGCAAGGCGGCGCGCGCCCTGCGTACGCTCCCCGCCCGGGGCCGCCGCCGTACGCCCCCCACGGCCGCCCGCCCGCCCCGTCAGCGCGGCGGGACCCTGCCCGCGCCCGCCGCCTCGCCGCAGACCCCGTCGGATCCGGACGGGCTGGTGCCACGCTGACCGCGCCGGCCGCCGCGCAGGGACGGCGGACGGCTCCCTCATTCGGCCCTTCCATGCGATTCGTGCACGGCGCGGGCTCCCCGGCGGGGAGACTGGTGGGAGGAGTCCGCAAGCGCCTCGGTGCCCGGGGCCCGCTGCCGGGCTCGACACGACCTGGGCGGGACCGGGCTGCGGCCGGGCATCCGAAGACGTATCCGCGGTGAGATCCGCGGTGAGAGGGGTCCGCGATGAGCGCGGAGCGAGCACAGGGCCGTGGCTGGGTGCGCATTCCGGCCAGCCGTGCGGAACAGTCCCCGGCGGCCAGGACCGCCGGATACGACCAGGGCCCCCCGTACCAGCCGTACCAGGCCCCGTACCAGGCGCCGTACGGGGGATCGGCCGGGCACGGGGCCGCCTACGGGGCCGGGTCCCCCGCCGACCACGCCACGATCTACGTCTCCCTCGTCAAGCGCTGGCGGGAGGCCGGACGCACCCTTCCGGGGCATCCTGACGAGGAGTGGGAGCGGCTCATCTCCCAGCCGTGCTGGCCCGGCCTTTAGGTGGTGTGTCTCTTTGGCAGCGGCGGAGCGCGACAGACCCGAGCACGCCCGCAAGGGGCCCGTGACCGGCCCCGGGGAGCGGCTCGCGCTGAACGGCATGGGCAGCTTCGAGTGGGACCTGGGCGCCGGGACGCTGGAACTGGACGAGGCGGGGATGGCCGTCTTCGACCTGGAGCCCGAGGAGTTCGACGGCACCCCCGAGGGCCTCGGCCTGCGGATCCCGGCCGAGGACGGCGCGCGCCTGAGAGAGACCGCCATGGCGGCCCTGGACAGCGGCGGAGAGACGTACGGCTCGTACTTCACGGTGCAGCGGCGCGACGGCCGCGACCAGTGGACGCACACCCAGGGCCGGGTGATCCGCGACGACGACGGACGCGCCCAACGGATCGTCGGCATCGTGCGGGACGCGACGGCGGAGCTCGCCCACGCCACGCTGCTGCGCAGGCTGGAGGCGGCGCGGGCCCAGCAGACGACCATCGTGCAGCGGACCACGGAGGCCCTGTCGCGGGCGGTGACCGTCGACGACGTCACGGCCGCGCTGACCGGGGCGGGGGCCCTGGAGCGGCTCGGCGCGGACGGGCTGGCGCTGGGGCTGGTCGAGGGCGACACCATCAAGATGATCGCGGTGAGCGGGGAGACCCTGGAGATCCTCAGCGAGCGCGACCTCGCCCGTCTCGACGGTTCGCTGCCGTTGTCCCAGACGGTACTGACCAGGCAGGCGCGTTTCGTCACCTCGCTCTCCGCGCTGGGCGAGGAGTTCCCGCTGCTCAGCGACTACCTGAACCGCATCCAGTACGACGCGGCCGCCTACCTGCCGCTGATCGCGCAGGCCAAGGCGATCGGCGGCCTGGTCCTCTTCTACCGCCGGCGCAGTGAGTTCAGCCCGGAGGAGCGCAACCTCTGCCTGGGACTCGCGGGCATCGTCGCCCAGTCCCTCCAGCGGGCGCTCCTCTTCGACCAGGAGCGGGAGTTCGCCACCGGGCTGCAGGCCGCCATGCTCCCGCGCCGGATCCCGGAGATCAGCGGAGGGGAGATCGCGGTCCGCTACCACTCCGCCTGGAGCGGACGGGAGGTCGGCGGCGACTGGTACGACGTGATCTCGCTACCCCGCGACCGCGTCGGCATCGTGGTCGGCGACGTCCAGGGCCACGACACGCACGCGGCGGCCATCATGGGCCAGCTGCGCATCGCGCTGCGGGCGTACGCGGGGGAGGGCCATCCGCCGTCCACCGTGCTGGCCCGGGCCTCGCGGTTCCTGGCCGAACTGGACACCGAACGCTTCGCGACCTGCATGTACGCGCAGGTGGACCTGGAGACCGGAGGCGTACGGGCGGTCCGCGCGGGGCACCTCGGCCCGCTGATCCGCCATACCGACGGGCGCACGGGCTGGCCCAACGTGCGCGGCGGCCTGCCGCTCGGTCTGGCCTCCGTCTTCGAGCAGGAGGAATTCCCCGAGACCCGGCTCGACCTGGTCCCCGGGGAGATCCTCGTGCTGTGCACGGACGGACTGGTCGAGGAACCGGGGACGGCCATCACCCAGGGCATGGAGGCGCTCGCCCACGCGGTCCGCAGCGGCCCGCAGGAGGCCGGGGCGCTGGCCGACCACCTCTCGGACCGGCTCTGGGAGCGCTGGGGTTCGGGTGACGACGTGGCCCTGCTGGTGCTGCGCCGGGCCCCCGACCCGGGCACCCACCGGGCGCCGCGCATCCACCAGTACATCCACCAGGCGGATCCGGAGGGGCTCTCCGAGGCCCGCTACGCCCTGCGTCAGGCCCTGCGCGACTGGGGCATGCCGGAGCTCGCCGACGACGTGGAGCTGGCTGCCGGGGAACTGCTCGTCAACGCCCTGCTGCACACGGACGGCGGGGCGGTGCTGACGATGGAGGTACTGCCCGAGCCGGTCCGGCGGATCCGGCTGTGGGTCAAGGACCGCTCCAGCGTGTGGCCCCGGCGGCGCACCCCGGGGGAGTCGGCCACCACGGGGCGCGGGCTGCTGCTGGTGGACGCACTGGCCACGCACTGGGGGGTCGAGTCGCGGGGCGAGGGCAAGGCCGTCTGGTGCGAGTTCCACGCCGCGGGCGCACCTGCCAACGGGGAGTGACGGGGGATCACGCCGAGTTGTGGGGCGCCCGCGGTGGGGTGATGATGCGGGCTATGGAACGGACAGCTTCGCAGCGGATCCCGCCGTGCGCGCCCTGAGCAGGGGTGCCGCGATGGCCCTCGCGGCACTTCTCCTGCTGGCGGCATCCGTGCCCACGGTCGTGGACTGGACGCCGTTCCCGGGACGGCCGCATGATGACCCGGGGTGCCAGTCCGTGGCTTTCATGTCGATGACCGGCGTGGCGCCCGAGTGCCACTGAGGCGCCGGTGGCCCTTGGCCTGCGGGTGGCGCCGAGCCCCCGGTGCCGGCGGCGGCGGCTACCGGGCGGGGCAGCGCGAGGGCCTCGTGCCGCTCAGCGGTGGTCGATCAGCTCGATCTCCTGACTGTGCTCCGCGAGGTGGACGACGGACAGGGACACGGGCACGATGCCGGCGCCCTGGCGGCGGGTCTCCGTCAGCTGGACCTCGGCCACGGCCCGGCCCGCGGTGATGCCCGGCGTGTAGCGGAGCGAGGCGGTGCTGGACCACTCGTGGTACTGGCCGTCGCAGACCGCGGTCTCGCCGCTGATGCCCAGCCGGGTGCTTCCCTGGCGGAGCCCCGCGGCGATGTGGACCGCTCCGACGGGTGACGTGCTGTGGCAGCGGTAGGTGCCGGAAAGGGTGACGGCGCCGTCCTTTGAGATATGGGCTTCCTTCTGTACGGAAATCTCATTGCCGAACGCACCGGCGGATGCGGGGGCATTGAATACGGCGGTCAGGGCAAGGGCGGACAGTGCCGCCGCGGTGAGAGCGCGTCCGGAAATGCGCATGGTTCCTCCTACTGGATGTACTGGATGGCTGGTGGGTGGGTGGTGGATGGCTGCGGATGGGGGTACTGATCCGCCCCAACGAATTGTGCTGCGGCACGGCGGCCGGCACCTCGCTCCGTGTGCTCGTGTCGGTGTGGTTGTGCCGGTGTGGTCGTGTCGGGGAGGCGGGGACTCGTACGGGGCATACGGGGCGCCGGGACTCGGCTGGAGCACGGCGGCGCACGAGGGCGCACGACGGCGGGGCCGGTGGCCTCCGGTGGTGAACGGGGGTGCCCGGTGGCTGAGCGAGGACCGGCAAAACACGAATCTTTCGATTCCGCCGCGTCCGTGAGCGGGCGGCGAACGCGGCCCGTTCGAAATTCCGGGAAAACCGCCTCCGGGGCGGCTCCCCTTCCGGGACGGGAACAGGCGGGCGAATTCCGGAGTGGGATGCCGGGATGTATAGCCCGCTCGGGTGAAACGCCGTGAAAGCCCCGGGGGAGAGAGCACTAGGGTGCGCGCATGACTTCTACTCAAGCCGATATCGACCGGTCGCAGCTCGGCACCCTTTCGGTGCTCGCCTGGATCGGCGACCCCTCCGAGGCCCATGACATCCCGTACCTCCTCGCCTACACCCTCGGTGACGGCCCGCAGGGCAGGGAGGCCGGAGAGGCGGCCGCGCGCGGGCTGCTGGAGGAGATCGGCCTGCCCATCGGCGACGTCGTCATGGACGGCACCCGCAACCCGGCCGCCTTCCCGGTGCAGATCCTCCTGGAGGGCAACCAGATCGCGCTCACGCTGCCCGGTATGAACGCGAAGTGCATCGCGCCGGACGAGTGGGTGGCCGCGGCGGACGAGAGCGGGCAGGCGTACTTCCTCTTCGCCACGCGCGCCTGGCCCGAGGCGGTTCCGGGCCAGCCGGTGGACGCGAAGACACTGCAGGAGTTCGCGGGCGACGAGTCGGTGCTCATCAGCAGCGCCCACTGCGTCCTCGCCGTGCGGCGCCTGCAGAAGTAGCCGCCGGGCGTGATTCGCGCAGCGCGCGCTCCGGCCGCCGGGCTCCCAGCCCGCCCGGTGGCCGGTTCCGCGTACGTACGGGGCAGAGCGGGGCCGCTTGGCCGTACGAGGCGGGGCGTAGGGCGTGCGGTGCGCGTTACGGGCGGCGTTCGAAGGCGAACTTCAGGGACCGGACCCGGTTGTCGAAGTTCGACCCCGCCAGATCCGGCAGGCCGGTCGCGCGCAGCCCGACCGGACGGGTCAGCAACTCGCGGAAGAGGGCCTTCATTTCCACGCGTGCCAGGTGCGCGCCCAGGCAGAAGTGGGGCCCGCCGCCACCGAATCCCAGGTGCGGATTGGGTGAGCGGGTGATGTCGAAGGCGTCGGGCTCCGGGAACACCGCCTCGTCGCGGTTGGCCGAGGCGTAGTACAGCACCACCTTCTCGCCCGGCTGGAACACGTGCCCGTCCAGGGTGTGTTCGGCGGCCACCGTCCGGCGGAACTGAATGATCGGCGTCGAGTGCCGGATCATCTCGTCCACCGCGCCGTCCGCGTACCGCTCGAAGTCGGACAGCAGCAGGTCGCGTTGGGCGGGATGGTCGGTGAGCAGCGTCAGCCCGTGGGTGATGGCGTTGCGGGTGGTCTCCACCCCGGCGACCATCAACAGCGAGAAGAACGCCCCCAACTGCCGTGCGCCGAGGGCCTGGCCGTCGACGTTCGCGCACACCAGCGCCGAGATCAGGTCGTCGGTCGGGTTCTTGCGGCGCTCCCGCCCGATGCCCGCGACCATCCGCTGCATGCGCGCCAGGGCCCGCAGCCCGCGCCCGGGCATCCGCAGCCGGGCGGCCAGGCCGCGCTCCACGCCGATGTTCTCGGAGGCGTGGTTGACGCGGTCGGCGATCTCCGCCCGGTAGCGCTCCGGAATGCCCATCATGTTGCAGATGACCTCAAGGGGCAGCCGGGAGGCCACCGCCGAGACGAACTCGTCGGGGCGCGCCTCCAGCACGTCGTCCACGATCCGGGCGGCCACCGCGTGGATGTCCGCCTCGGCGGCCGCCAGCAGCCGGGGGGTGAAGGCCCGTTGCACGATCTTGCGCAGCTGGGCGTGGTCGGCGCCGTCCAGGTTGACCATCGAGTCCCCGAACAGGGCGCGTACCCAGCGGGGCGGCTCGGGGGTGGTCACCCCGGGCGCGCTCGCGAAGACCTTCGGGAGCCGGCTGGCCTCCTGCACGTGCGCGTGGCGTACGAGGGCCCAGTGGCCGCCGGTCCCTTCGGGCACGAAGACGGGCGCGGGCAGGGCGCGCAGCCGGGCGAAGGCGGCGAGGCGGTCAGCGGGAGGCCGCTGCCAGAATGCCGGATCGGCCAGTTCCCGCCCGGGGGCGGAACCGGTGCCGTGCCGTTGTGCCGGTAGAGCCATGGGGTGCCTCTGCTTCCTCTTACGCCGTGCCGTGTCGCTGGGCGCTGTGCCCGTGCCTGTGCCGCTGCGCTGCCGCGCTGAAGAACGGGCGCGGGGCCGCCGGAGTGACGGCCCAGCCCCCGCCCGGCACCTCAATCGCCAGCGGGGCTGGGCGTTCGCCTCCAATCCCCGGTCAGCTGGAGGTGCGCTTCACCTGAGGCCGGAGGGCGGGCCTGCACTCGGCTAGGGCGGCAAGCGTGCCTCAAGCACCGGCTGCGCTGGAGGTGCGGCTCAAGGTCGGTAAGGCTGGAAACGCGCTTCGAATCACCGGCCAGCTGGAGGTGCGGCTCAATCAGCGGAGGGTTGGACGTGCGCCTCAGCGCTGGTGGGGGCCGGAGGTGGGCTTCGGCGTTGGTAGGGCGGCATGCGTGCCTCAATCGCCCACTGACCTGGAGGTGCCCTTCATCACCGGGGGGGGGCTGGAGGGGTGTCTCGTGATTCGCCGGCGTGGAGGTGGTGGCGGGGCCTTCAGCGGGGCGGGGGGTGGGGGAGGGGTGGACGTACTCTGGAGGCATGAGCACCGCCCCTGACTCCGACCCGCAGCCTTCGCAGACCGGCGCCCCCCCGGTGCCCGCGCCGACGAGGCCTCGGCCGAAGCCCAAGCTGGTCTTCGACGACCCCCTGGACCAGCAGTCCTCGGACGATACCGACCGCGGCTGGGGCGAGCGGCCCGCCGCCGGTGGCAGCGCGGGCGACCTGGCGCGGTTCCTGGACGAGAAGCCCCCGCATCACATCTGACCGGCCGGGGCCCGTCGGCGCCACACCGACTTTGCGTCCTCTCACGGCAGCCGCGTCAAGTCAGTCGCACATGCGGCCTACCCAGCTAGTGCTGTGACCGGAAACGATCAGCGGGTCGGTGCCGACTCCCGTTCGGGCCGCTGCGGCGATCCACCGTCGCCACTCCAACCACCCAACCACCCTGTCTAGGCCCCCAGTCGCACCGCTGCCTGCGCTGGCGCAACCAGACTCCGCCACACCGCCACACCGCCGCCTGGCCGCCCAGCGGCGCGAACGCGCCCGTGTCCGCAGGGAGAGGGACATCTGTGGAGTGGCCGCCCACTGGCAGTAGCGGCCTGGGCACCACCGCCGTGGCGGTCTACTCGGCCAACTCCTCGGCCCTCTCCTCGGGAGAAAGACGGGTCATCTTCTGGCCCGCTTCAGTCTCCACCAATGTCACTGCGCCGCTCCAGTCTCCGTCAACCGGATACTCCCAGTTGGCCGTGTCTTCCAGGACCGCCGGAACCTGATCAGGAGGCACTAGCTCCCCGAGCTGGCAGCCCTTCTCCCCTGACGGTGACGTCCACGGCGCGATGCGACGAACCTCGATCCATCCACGATCGATGAGAGTGAGCAAGATCCCTGCCAGCTCGTTGACCGGCCGGGACTGATCGGCATCGTCGAGATCGCCCCAGACACCGGCCAGGATGTCGATCTCGAACGCGTTGATCATGAATGCTTGCTCGGCCTTGGTCAGCGCCTGCCACTCACGCTTGCTCATTCACCGATCATCGCAGGGTGCCCCGGTGATCATTTCCGGTCAGAGCTCTAGAGCGCGTCGCGCGCAGGCGCAGGCGTCGGCGCCTTGGTGGTGCCGGTGCGCTGCGCGACCAGGTTGTCGCGGATCTCCTTGAGGACCTCCAGCTCGGTGATCTCCACGGTCTCCTTGGCGCCTTCCTTGGCCTTGCGGCGGCTCTCCACCTTCGCGAGGTACTTCGCCATCGGCAGCACCATCAGGAAGTAGACGACCGCCGCGGTGATCAGGAAGGTCAGCGTGGCGTTGAGGACCGATCCCCACAGGATGTTGACACCCGTCGGCTCGCCCTGGGCGTTGACGCCGCAGGGCGCCTTCAGGCACGAGGAGTAGACGTCCAGGTTCTTCGTGCCGATGGCGCCCACCACCGGTCCGATGATGCCCTTCACCACCGCGTTCACGATGTTCGTGAACGCGGCGCCGATGACCACGGCCACCGCCAGGTCCACCACGTTGCCGCGCATCAGGAAGGCCTTGAAGCCCGCCAGGACGCTCTCCTTGTTGTTCTCGCTCACCACTGAGCCCTTCTTCACGGATACCAAATACGGAGCCAACGGGTCCGAAAGCTACGGCAGTCCGGGCCCGGTCTGTCCAATCGGTGCCCACTTCGATGTGACTTGACCGCTCGCGCGTGCGATTCAGCACAACGTCACCGCCAGCCGCGTCATGGCTCCCGCTCCCACGAGATCCCGCGCGGTGTCCCGGGGCACGGACAGGACCACCAGCGCCCCACCGTCCCCGGCACCTTGGTCGGGGTCGGGTACTTCGGCAACACGGGCGCCCACCGCCACCACCCGGGGCGGCCCAGCCCGCTCCGCCGCTACCACGTCGACCCGGTCCCCGGGCCGCAGCAGCCGCACCGCTCCCGCGTCCGCGATGCGCACCGGGGCGGACACCAACCGCACGGCGGCGGGCGGAGGTTTCACCTCCGGGGGTGCGGAACCCCGCGAGGCCCGCGCCTCCGTGCCGCCCACCGCCAGCGCCGCCGCCACGACGGCCAGCCCGGCCGATGCGGCCCGGCGCCGGCGCTGAACCGCCCTGCGCAGCCGGTCCCCGCTCCGGCCCACCCGCAGCGGCGGGAACAGCGGGACCGGGCGCGCGGGAGGACACGGGGAAGGGAGCGCAGGCGCCGATGGCACGGAGCAGGCCGAGGAGATCGGCGGCTCCGAGGTCACTGAGCAGGCCCAAGAAGTTCCGGACATGACGAGCACCACCAACTGAGTGAGTTCCGGTGTCCGGACCCGGCGTCCGGACACCCCTCACGATCCGCCGTCCCCCGGAATCCCGTCGCGCCCTGTGGACGATCCCCGGCTTGTGGACAACCTCGTCGCCCGAACGAGCGGCCGGGGCCTCGGACGCACCCCCCGGCCGCCGCGCCAGCGTGCTACGGCAGGTCGATGCCGAGGTCCCAGCCGTCGTGCGCGTGGGTGCACAGGCAGGCGCGCGACTCCGTGGTCGGCAGGGCGGCCACCGCGTCGAAGAGGACCTCGCGCAGCCGGCCGACGTTCTCGCCGAAGACCCGGAGCACCTCCGTGTGCGACACGCCCTCGCCCGTCTCCGCGCCCGCGTCGAGATCGGTGACCAGCGCCAGCGAGGTGTAGCAGAGCCCCAGCTCACGGGCGAGGACCGCCTCCGGGTGGCCCGTCATGCCGACGACCGACCAGCCGGCCGCCGCGTGCCAGCGCGACTCGGCGCGCGTCGAGAAGCGCGGGCCCTCGATGACGACCATGGTGCCGCCGTCCACCGGCTCCCAGTTCCGGCCCCGCGCCGCCGCCAGGGCGACCTCCCGGCCCACCGGGCAGTAAGGGTCCGCGAAGGTGGTGTGCACGACGTTCGGGACGCTGCCGTCGGGGAGGGGTTCACCGTCGAAGAAGGTCTGGGCGCGGGACTTCGTACGGTCGACCAGCTGGTCGGGCACCAGCAGTGTGCCCGGCCCGTACTCCGGTCGCAGGCCGCCGACCGCGCACGGGCCCAGCACCTGGCGGACGCCGATCGAGCGCAGGGCCCACAGGTTGGCCCGGTAGTTGATCTTGTGCGGGGGGACGGTATGGCTGCGACCGTGCCGGGGCAGGAAAGCCACCTGGCGCCCGGCGAGCTCGCCGAGGTAGAGGGAGTCGCTCGGGGGCCCGTACGGAGTCTCCACCTGGATCTCGGAGACGTCCTCCAGGAAGGAGTAGAAGCCCGAGCCGCCGATGACACCGATCTCTGCGTTCGCCATGCCGCTCACCCTAACCGGGCATGCGTCAGGCCCCACTGGCCGGGGAAGGGCAGTGGGGCCTGACGGCGGACGATCAAACGCGCCGGACCCGTCGGACGGGTGTGGGACCCGGTGTGCGACCGGGTACGGGACCGGTCAGGCAGCCGAGCTGGAGCTGCTGCTCGTGCTCGACGCCGCCGTGGACGACGAAGACGCGGCGGCCGGGGCCGCAGCGGTCGCCGTCGTGGACGACGGGGCAGAGGCCGGCTTCGAGGCAGGCGTGCTGCTCGACGAAGAGCCACGGCTGTCGTTCCGGTAGAAACCGGAGCCCTTGAAGACGATGCCGACCGCGGAGAACACCTTCTTCAGGCGTCCGTCGCAGCTCGGGCACACGGTCAGTGCGTCATCGGTGAACTTCTGCACGGCCTCAAGGCCCTCACCGCACTCGGTGCACTGGTACTGGTAGGTCGGCACGAATTTCCTCCTGGCACTCTCACTCAATGAGTGCTAACGACGCTCCATGGTGACGTATTCCGGCCGATCAGTCCACCGTCACCGGCACTCGGTGACCCAGACCACGCCCGTTCACCCGGTTGTCCGGTGTCTTTCCGGCCGTCTCCCGGCCGGTCTTGCCGGCGGTTTCCCCGGCCGTCTCCCGCTCGGTCTTCCCGGCGGGCCGGGGTGCGGACGTACGGCCCGGCCCCGAGGAAGTGACGATCCGGCTCGGGGCCTTCGGCGCCAGCTTCGAGCGCAGGGCCAGCAGGGTGACCAGGGCGAGCGCGGTGGCCGCCATGGGCACGAGGAAGCCGTACGAGGATCCGTGCGCGTCCGTCAGGCGGCCGGCCAGGGTCACGGCGCCGGCCTGCCCGAAGGCGACCGCTCCGGTGAGCCAGGTGAAGGCCTCGGTGCGCGACGCGGCAGGGATCAGCTGCTCGATCATCGTGTAGCCGGTGATCAGCGCGGGAGCGATGCACAGTCCGACGACCAGGCCGAGCGCGCCCAGCAGGATCGGGGAGTCCACGGCCCACAGGACGGAGGCGGCGGCGGTGAGGCCCAGGTAGCCGAGGATCAGGCGGCGGCGCGGTCCGATCTTCCAGGCGATGGTGCCGCAGACGATGCCGGCGATCATGTTGCCGCCCGCGAAGACCCCGTAGAGAAGGCCGTTCGCGCCCGGGTTGCCGATCTCGTTGGAGAAGGCGGCGAGGGAGATCAGCATGCCGCCGAAGACGGCGCCGATGCCGACGAAGGCGACGATCAGCACCCGCAGGCCGGGGAAGGACAGCGCGGAGGAGTGCTTCTCATCGCCCGCGAGACGGGGAACCGGCTTCGGCTGCGTGCCGCGCTGCGCGGCGAAGAGCAGGCCGCCCGCGAGGGTGAGGGCCGCCTCGGTGATCAGACCGGCGGACGGGTGGACCGAGGTGCACAGGAAGGTCGCGAGGACCGGGCCGACGACGAAGGTGAGCTCGTCGGTGACGGACTCGAAGGCGGCGGCCGTGGACAGCAGCGGCGAGCCCTCCAGCTTGGCGGCCCAGCGGGCCCGGACCATGGGCCCGACCTGCGGTACGGAGGCACCCGCGGGGACGGCGGCCAGGGCGAGCGCCCACAGCGGCGCGCCGGTCATGGCGAGTGCGGTGAGGGCGCCGACGGCGGCGGCGTGCGCGAAGACGACGGGAATCAGCACGGCGCTCTGGCCGAGCCGGTCGACGAGCTTGCCCATCTGCGGCGCGAACAGCGCCATGGCGACACCGGTGACGGTGGCGACGATTCCGGCGTCGCCGTACGAGCCGGTGGTGTGCTGGACGAGAAGGACGATGCCGATCGTCAGCATGGCGAAGGGCTGCCGGGCGGCGAAGCCGGGGAGCAGGAAGCTGAGGGCGCCGGGCGTACGCAGGAGCTGTCCGTAGCCGGGGCGGGCGGACTTGTCGGTCGTGACCGCGGATGTCACGGCCTGGCCTTTCCGCTGCCTGGTAGAGCGTCCCCGTCTGCGGACGGTGCGCCGCCTTGTGAGCGGCCGCACCCGTACATGTGGGAGCCCCGAGAGCTGTCCTCTTGCGCAGAACCGAGTGATACCTGGGCGCCCACTGCGGGGAGGCCACGGCCGCTTTGCGGTCGCGCCAGCTCTGCGTCAGGCAGAGTTGGTTCGATCTGGTGTGCCTTCATCATACAGGGAAGCCCGCTATCACGCCCTGTGATTACGGCGACAAGGCGTGTATTCACCTGGGATTAACGGGAAGTTCGCAGTTCAGGGGCTGATAAAGCGGCGAAAGACGGGCAAAGAGCCCCGAAAATGGCCGAATTAGAACGACGCTCTAACCGGCGAGTACGTCACATGGGCGGACACCCGCGCAGGTCCGGGAGGGCGTCTGCTCACGCCCGCGTCCCCATCCTCACGCCGCGCCCCCCTGCTCACGCCCCCGGACGCTCCTCGCCCGTGCCCAGCCACCCGGCCAGCTTGCCGCCCCGCGCCACCGCCCGCAGCCGGGCCTCGGCCGCGTCCCGTACCGGATCCGTGGCCACCACCAGCAGCTCGTCCCCGCGTCGCAGCACCGTCGACGGCAGCGGTACGAAGCTCTGCGAGTCCCGGACCACCAGCGTGACCGACGCCCCGGGCGGCAGCCTCAGCTCGCTGACCTCCACGCCGTGCATGCGCGAGGCCTTCGGGATGGCGAAGGACAGCAGGTGCCCGCGCAGCTTCTCCAGCGGCGCCGACTCGATGCCGAGGTCGGAGGCGGTCTCCTCCGCCTGCCCGAGCTTCAGCTTGCGCGCCACCCAGGGCAGGGTCGGCCCCTGTAGCACGGTGTAGACGACGACCAGCACGAAGACGATGTTGAAGACCCGGTCGCTGCCCTCGATCCCGGACACCATCGGGATGGTCGCCAGGATGATGGGCACCGCTCCGCGCAGGCCGGCCCACGACATGAGGGCTTGCTCCTGCCAGGGAATCCGGAAGGGCAGCAGGCTGACGAGGACCTCCAGCGGCCGCGCCACCATCGTCAGGACCAGCCCGATGACCACCGCGGGCCAGAAGTCGCGCACCAGCTCGTGCGGGGTGACCAGCAGGCCGAGCAGGACGAACATCCCGATCTGGGCGATCCAGCCGAGTCCGTCCGCGAAGCCGCGGGTGGCCGGCCAGTGCGGGAGCTTGGCGTTCCCCAGCACCATGGCCGCCAGGTACACGGCGAGGAAGCCGGAGCCGTGCGCCATCGCGCCGGCGGCGTAGGCCGTGATGGCGATCGCCATCACGGCGATCGGGTAGAGGCCCGAGGCGGGCAGCGCCACATGGCGCAGCGCGTAGGAGCCCAGGAAGCCCACCGCCAGGCCGATCGCGGCGCCGATCGCCAGCTCCAGCGCGATCTGGCCGATCAGGACGTACCACTCGTCCACCGGGCCGACGGTGGAGAAGGCCACCACGAGGATGAGCACCGGGGCGTCGTTGAAGCCCGACTCCGCCTCCAGTACACCCGTGATCCGCGCGGGCAGCGGCACCTTGCGCAGGACCGAGAAGACGGCCGCCGCGTCGGTCGAGGAGACGACCGCGCCGATCAGCAGGGCCTGGCGCCATTCCAGTCCGACGAGGTAGTGAGCCCCCGCCGCCGTGACGCCGACGCTGATCGCGACGCCCACCAGCGACAGCATGATCGCCGCCGGCAGAGCGGGTTTGATCTCTTTCCACTTGGTGCCCAGACCACCCTCGGCGAGAATCACGACGAGCGCGGCATAACCGATGACCTGGGTCAGTTCGGCGTTGTCGAATACGACGTTGCCGATACCGTCCTGGCCTATCGCGATGCCTATGCCGAGGTAGATGAGCAGGCTGGGGAGACCGCTGCGTGAAGAGATGCGTACCGCCGCGACGGCGACGAGCAGCACGAGCGAGCAGATCAGCAGAAGCTCATTGAGCGTGTGGACGGTCAGCGGGCGGGCCTTTCCTCAAAGCGCCTGGCGGTCGTTACTCCCGCGGCGTTCCTGGTTCTGGGTCAAGTACTTCGTTACCTTACCTAATCTTTGACTTTTCCTTAACGTGATACCCACATTGTGAAACCAGTCTCCGGCCCTGTCCCGGGCAGCCCGACCCCTGGCGGATCATCGGGAGCGGTCCTGCGCCTATGGTTGCTCCCAGCACTCCCAGGACCACCCTGCCCCTCTAAGGACAGCGATGCCCGCCAACGAATCCGCTCCTTCCGTCAAGAAGAAGGGACGACGCGCCCGTCTGATCGTGCTCGTCCTGGTCCTGGCGCTCTTCGCGGGCCTCGGCTACGGGGGGTACTGGGGCGTGGACAGCGTGCGCGCCTCCTTCCCCCAGTCGACCGGCTCCCTCAAGCTGCCCGGCCTGACGGGGACCGTCGACGTCAAGCGCGATGCCCACGGCATCCCCCAGCTCTACGCCGACAACGACGCGGACCTCTTCCGCGCGCAGGGCTTCGTCCACGCGCAGGACCGGTTCTGGGAGATGGACGTACGCCGTCACATGACCTCCGGCCGGCTCTCCGAGATGTTCGGCGCCGGCCAGGTCGAAACCGACGCCTTCCTGCGCACGCTGGGCTGGCGCCACGTCGCGCAGACGGAGTACGACAAGAAGCTCTCGGACGATACGAAGAAGAACCTGCAGGCCTACTCCGAGGGGGTCAACGCCTACCTCAAGGGGAAGTCCGGCAAGGACCTCTCCGTCGAGCACGCCGCCCTCAAGCTCAGCGACGACTACGCGCCCGAGGCCTGGTCGCCGGTGGACTCGGTGGCCTGGCTCAAGGCGATGGCCTGGGACCTGCGCGGGAACATGCAGGACGAGATCGACCGCGCGCTGATGTCCGGCAAGATGACGCAGGCGCAGATCGAGGAGCTCTACCCGCCCTACCCCTTCGAGCGGAACAAGCCGATCGTCGAGGGCGGCAAGACGGACGGCGGCAAGTACACGCCCCAGGGCGTCACCGGCTCGGGCCCCGGCTCGGCCGGCTCCTCCGCGGGTTCCGGCAGCGCCGTCGGCTCCCAGGCCGCCACGGGCGCGGGGACCGGCACCTCCAGCGGCACCGGCACCGCCACCGGCCTCGCCGGCAATGCCACCGCCCAGGGCGCGGCCGTGGGCCTGCGCACCCAGATGTCCGCCCTCGCCAAGACGCTCGACGAGATCCCCGCGATCCTCGGGCCCAACGGCAGCGGCATCGGCTCAAACTCCTGGGTCATCTCCGGACAGCACACGACCACCGGCAAGCCGCTGCTCGCGAACGACCCGCACCTCTCCCCGCAGCTGCCCTCGGTCTGGTACCAGATGGGCCTGCACTGCCGTGCCGCCTCGCCGCAGTGCAAGTACGACGTGGCCGGCTTCACCTTCTCCGGCATGCCCGGCGTGGTCATCGGCCACAACGCCCACATCGCCTGGGGCATGACGAACCTCGGCGCCGACGTCACCGACCTCTACCTGGAGCAGGTCAAGCCCGAGGGCTACGTCTACGACAACAGGGTGCTCCCCTTCACCACGCGCGACGAGGTCATCAAGGTCGCGGGCGCCAAGAGCAAGAAGATCACCGTCCGCACCACCAACAACGGCCCGCTCGTCTCCGACCGCAGCGACGAGCTCGCTGCGGTCGGCGCCCGGGCCCCCGTCGCGCCCTCGGCCCCCGACCGCGGCAACGGCTACGCCGTCGCCCTGCGCTGGACCGCCCTGGACCCCGGCAAGTCGATGGACGCGGTCTTCAAGCTCAACCAGGCCAAGGAATTCACCGCCTTCCGGCAGGCGGCCGCCGACTTCGAGGTCCCCTCGCAGAACCTGATCTACGCCGACCAGCAGGGCAACATCGGCTACCAGGCCCCGGGCCGGATCCCGGTCCGCGGCCAGAGCGACGGCCGCATGCCCGCCCCCGGCTGGGACTCCAAGTACGCCTGGAAGGGCGGCAAGGACGGCAACTCCGGCTACATCCCGCAGAGCGAGATGCCCTGGGACCTCAACCCGTCCCGCGGCTACATCGTCACCGCCAACCAGGCCGTCGCGGAGAACGGGACCGGCGCGGGCAAGTACCCGCACCTGCTGACCACCGACTGGGGCTACGGCGCCCGCAGCCAGCGGATCAACGACCTCATCGAGGCGAAGATCAAGGACAGCGGCAAGATCTCGACCGACGACATGCGCACCATGCAGATGGACAACAGCAGCGAGATCGCGGCGCTGCTGACCCCGATGCTCGCCAAGATCGAGGTCTCCGACCCCGACGTGCGTTCCGCCCAGAAGCTGCTGGAGGGCTGGAACTACACCCAGGAGCCCGACTCGGCGGCCGCCGCCTACTTCAACGCGGTGTGGCGCAACATCCTCAAGCTGTCCTTCGGCGACAAGATGCCCAAGGAGCTGCGCGTCGAGGGCAGTTGCATGAACGTCCGCGACGAGACCCACGGCCCCGTCGACGACCTCGCCGAGCTGATCCGCGAGTGCGGTGAGCGGGACTCGGACTCGGCGCAGCCGGACGGCGGCGACCGTTGGTTCGAGGTGGTCCGACGCCTGGTCAACGACGAGAAGTCGGCCTGGTGGCAGTCGCCCAAGACGCTGCGGGAGCCGGCCGCCACCACCCGTGACGAGCTGTTCGCCCGGGCCATGAAGGACGCCCGCTGGGAGCTGACCGCCAAACTCGGCAAGGACCAGTCCACGTGGAGCTGGGGCCGCCTGCACCAGCTGACGCTGAAGAACCAGACGATCGGCACCTCGGGCCCCGGCTTCATGCAGGGGCTCCTCAACCGCGGCCCGTGGAACCTGGGCGGCGGCGAGGCCACCGTGAACGCCACCGGCTGGAACGCCTCCAGCGGGTACGGGGTCACCTGGGTGCCGTCGATGCGCATGGTCGTGAACCTCAACGACCTCGACAAGTCGCGCTGGATCAACCTGACGGGCGCCTCGGGTCACGCGTACCACGGCAACTACACCGACCAGACGACGATGTGGGCCAAGGGCGAGCTGCTGGAGTGGCCCTTCGGCAAGGACGCCGTGGACAAGGCCACGGTCGACACCCTGACCCTCAAGCCAGCGGACGCACAAGGCTCATGAGAAGCGCAGGGCTCATGAGACGCGCAGGGCTCATGAGCTGAAGCGGCGCACCCCCGAGGGGGTGGCCACCGCCTGCACGGGGTGGTCGTGCGGTTCCTCCGGGACCCGCGCGACCACCTCGTCGTCGTAGAGGAGCACGACCAGCGCGGGATGCGCCCCGGCGCGCCGCAGCCGCTCCAGCACCCGGTCGTAGGAGCCCCCGCCGCGGCCGAGCCGCATGCCGCGCCCGTCCACCGCCAGCCCGGGCAGGAGCATCGCGTCGGCGTCGGTCACCGCCTCCGGGCCGAGGGCCGGGCCGGTCGGCTCCAGCAGGCGCATCCGGCCCGGGTGTGCGGCTTCGGCGAGGCTGCCGGGGCCTTCGTAGACGGCCCAGTCGAGGTCGTTGTCGGCCAGCAGCAGGGGCAGCAGCACCCGCTTGCCGGCCGCGCGCAGGGCGTCGAGGAGGTCGCGGGTGCCGGGCTCGCTGCCGATGGAGACGTACGCCGCCACCGTGCGGGCACCGGCCAGTTCGGGCAGTCCGAAGGCCGTGGCGGCGAGTGCGGTGGCCGCCGTACGCCGGGTGTCGGGGGACAAGGCGCGGCGGGCGGCCAGGATTTCCCGGCGCAGCTCGGCCTTGGGGGAAGCGGGGGGCTGGGAGGCGGGAGGCTGGGGCGCGGGGGGCTGGCTGGCTACCACGGCTCGCTCAATATCCTTAGCTTGCTCAATATCCTTGAGAATTTGTACATAACGGATCTATCGGCCACGGTCTGCTCTGGCGTTCTATAAGACCCACTATCGTTCTGGCCATGACTATGTTGCACCCCGTGATCAAGAAGGCCGTCATTCCGGCCGCGGGCCTCGGCACTCGGTTCCTCCCGGCGACCAAGGCCACACCGAAGGAAATGCTCCCGGTGGTGGACAAGCCGGCCATCCAGTACGTGGTCGAGGAGGCCGTCTCGGCAGGGCTGGACGACGTGCTCATGATCACGGGGCGTAACAAGCGCCCTCTGGAAGACCACTTCGACCGGAACTACGAGCTGGAGTCGGCTCTCATCGCCAAGGGTGACGACGACCGGCTGAAGAAGGTCCAGGAGTCCAGCGACCTGGCGACCATGCACTACGTCCGCCAGGGCGACCCGCGCGGCCTCGGCCACGCCGTGCTGTGCGCCGAGCCGCACGTGGGCCGCGAGCCCTTCGCCGTCCTGCTCGGCGACGACCTCATCGACCCCCGCGACCCGCTGCTGCGTCAGATGGCGGACATCTACGCCCGCACCGGCGGCACCGTCATCGCGCTCATGGAGGTGGACCCCGCGAACGTCCACCTCTACGGCTGCGCCGCCGTCGAGGCCACGGACGAGCCGGACGTCGTCCGTGTCACCGGCCTCGTCGAGAAGCCGGACCCGGCGGACGCGCCCAGCAATTACGCGGTCATCGGACGGTACGTCCTCAACCCCGCGATCTTCGACATACTGCGGGAGACCGAGCCGGGCCGCGGTGGGGAGATCCAGCTCACCGACGCCCTGCAGAAGCTGGCCGCCGACGAGACCATCGGTGGCCCGGTGCACGGCGTGGTCTTCCGGGGCCGTCGCTACGACACCGGGGACCGCGCGGACTACCTGCGGGCCATCGTCCGCCTCGCGTGCGAGCGAGAGGACCTGGGCCCGGAGTTCCGCACCTGGCTTCACCGTTACGTCACGGAGGAGATGTAGCACCTTGAGCAGTTCCGCACCGCAGGACACCGGCCGGCTCCCGAGCGAACAGCACGAGCAGGAGCAGGGGCACGAGCACGAGCAGGGGCACCGGCACGAGCAGCATGGGCCGTCCCAGCAGCACGGGCAGCGGCTCTGGTCGGTGGACGAGCACCTCGCGGACATCCTCGCCACCGTCCGGCCGCTGGAGCCCATCGAGCTCCAGCTGCTGGACGCCCAGGGCTGTGTCCTGGTCGAGGACGTCACCGTGCCCGTCGCTCTCCCGCCCTTCGACAACAGCTCCATGGACGGCTACGCCGTCCGCACGGCCGACGTCCAGGGTGCGAGCGAAGAGTTCCCCGCGGTGCTGACCGTCATCGGAGACGTCGCGGCCGGCAGCGGCGAACTGCCGACCGTCGGCCCCGGCGAGGCCGCCCGCATCATGACCGGCGCCCCGCTGCCGCCCGGCGCGGAAGCCGTCGTACCGGTCGAGTGGACCGACGGCGGTACGGGTGGCGGCGCCGCCACCGGGATGACCCCCGCCAGCGCCGCCCCGCAGGGCGCGGGCGGCGAGGTACGGGTGCACCGCGCCGCCGAGGCGCGGGCGCACGTCCGCTCGCGCGGCAGCGACGTACAGGCCGGGGACCTCGCGCTCGCCGCGGGTACGGTGCTCGGGCCGCCGCAGATCGCCCTGCTGGCCGCCATCGGGCGCGGCACCGTCCGGGTGCGACCGCGTCCGCGCGTGGTCGTCCTGTCCACCGGCAGCGAGCTGGTCCAGCCCGGCGAGCCGCTGACCGCCGGGACGATCTACGACTCGAACAGCTTCGCGCTGGCCGCGGCGGCCCGGGACGCAGGGGCCATCGCCTACCGCGTGGGCGCCGTCGCGGACGACGCCGAGACGCTGCGCGCCACCATCGAGGACCAGCTGATCCGGGCCGACCTGCTGGTCACCACGGGCGGGGTCAGCGTCGGTGCCTACGACGTGGTGAAGGAGGCGCTGTCCGGCGTCGGGTCCGGTCATGCCACCGCCGGTTCGGGCTCGGGCTCGGGCGCCGGATCCGGTGGCGACGTGGGAGAGGCGGCCGTGGACGTGGACGGGGGCATGATCGACTTCCGCAAGATCGCCATGCAGCCCGGCAAGCCCCAGGGCTTCGGCACCATCGGCCCCGACCACACCCCGCTGCTGGCGCTGCCCGGCAACCCGGTGTCCTCGTACGTCTCCTTCGAGCTCTTCGTGCGCCCCGCGATCCGCGCGCTCATGGGCCTGCCGGAGTCCGAGGTCAGCCGGCCGGGCGTACGGGCGGTGCTGAAGGCGGACAAGGCGCTGGGCTCCCCGGCCGGCCGCCGCCAGTTCCTGCGCGGAAAGTACGACGCGCGGAGCGGCACCGTCAGCCCGGTCGGCGGATCCGGCTCCCACCTGATCGCCGCACTGGCGCACGCCGACTCGCTGATGGTCGTACCGGAGGACGTCACTTCGCTGGAGCCCGGGGCCGAGGTGGAGGTGATCCTGCTCGGCTGAAGTCCGGCGGGTGCGGGTAGCGTGTTGCACCACACAGGCCCTTGAGGGGCCCGGACGGAAGCGGCGCGCAGAGTATGAGTACGCAGAGCAGGCTGACCCACATCGACGAGGCCGGCGCGGCCCGGATGGTCGACGTCTCCGAGAAGGACGTCACCGCCCGCACGGCGCGCGCCAGCGGACGGGTGCTCGTCTCGCCCCGGGTGATCGAGCTGCTGCGCGGTGAGGGCGTCCCCAAGGGCGACGCCCTCGCGACCGCGCGGATCGCCGGGATCATGGGCGCGAAGAAGACCCCCGACCTGATCCCGCTCTGCCACCCGCTGGCCGTCTCGGGCGTGAAGGTGGAGCTGTCGGTGGCCGACGACGCCGTCGAGATCCTCGCCACCGTGAAGACGACCGACCGTACGGGCGTCGAGATGGAGGCGCTGACGGCTGTCGCGGTCGCCGGACTCACCGTCATCGACATGGTGAAGGCCGTCGACAAGGGCGCGGTCATCACGGACGTCCGGGTGGAGGAGAAGACCGGCGGCAAGTCCGGCGACTGGACGCGCTCGTGAACCCCCCGCGCGGCGGCGAGGTCCACAGCCACAGTCACAGTCACAGTCATGGTCACCCTGACGGGCCCGGCCACCAGCCCGCGCCGGACGAGGCCGTGGCCCAGGCTCCGGTCGCGGCTCCGGCTCCGGCCGCAGCGGCTTCCGCGCCGCGCGCCCTGGTGGTCACGGCCTCGAACCGTGCCTCGCAGGGCGTCTACGCCGACCGGGGCGGGCCGCTGCTGGCCGGGGCCCTTGAAAAGCTCGGGTTCGCGGTGGACGGCCCCCGCGTCGTCCCGGACGGCGATCCCGTCGAGCGGGCGCTGCGCGAGGGCGTGGCCGCCGCGTACGACGTCATCCTCACCACCGGCGGCACCGGCATCTCGCCTACGGACCGCACCCCGGAGGCCACCGCCCGGGTGCTGGACTACGAGATCCCCGGCATCCCGCAGGCCATCCGCGCCGAAGGCCTCGCGAAGGTGCCGACCGCGGCGCTCTCCCGGGGTCTGGCGGGGGTGGCCGGGCACACCCTGATCGTCAACCTGCCGGGCTCGACGGGCGGGGTCCGCGACGGTCTCGCCGTCCTCTCCCGGCTCCTGCCGCACGCCGTGGACCAGATCCGGGGCGGCGACCACCCGAGACCGGCGGAACCGGCGGGACCAGCCGGGAGCGCGAGCTGAACGGCCCCTCCTGGCCGGTGGTCCTGACGGACGGCGATGTCACCCTCCGGCCGATACGACTGCGGGACCAGAAGGCCTGGCGCGAGGTCAACCGGCGCAACCGCGACTGGCTGCGGCCGTGGGAGGCCACGATTCCGCCGCCCGCGCCGTGGGGACCGGCCGTCCAGCGGCCGACGTACCGCCAGATGGTCCGCCATCTGCGGGCGGAGGCCAACGCGGGCCGGATGCTGCCCTTCGTCATCGAGTACCAGGGCCGGCTCGTCGGCCAGCTGACGGTCGCCGGCATCACGTGGGGCTCGATGTGCGCGGCCCACGTCGGCTACTGGGTGGACCGCGAGGTGGCGGGGCGCGGCGTGATGCCGACGGCGGTCGCCCTCGCCGTGGACCACTGCTTCGGGAAGGTCGGGCTGCACCGGATCGAGGTGTGCATCCGGCCGGAGAACGCGCCGAGCCGGCGGGTGGTGGAGAAGCTGGGGCTGCGCGAGGAGGGGCTGCGTCCGCGCTACCTGCACATCGACGGGGCCTGGCGGGACCACCTCGTCTACGCGATCACGGCGGAAGAGGTTCCGGAGGGCCTGCTGCGCCGCTGGCACCGCGTACGCCACGGAGTACCGCCGAAATAAAAAGCGAATATGCGTTCGAATTTCGGCAACGCATGACCGATTCGCCCATAACCTGATCCGAAGAATCACAAAAAAAGTCCGTGATATCAGCCGGATCGTGCGACACACCGGCCCAATTGGCCGATCCGCTCGGCCGCGCCCCTCTACGGTGTGGGGTGTGAGCAGCAGCGGCCTCATCTACGCAGTCATTGTCGGGGCCTGGGCCGCCTACTTGGTGCCCATGTGGCTCCGGAGGCAGGACGAGCTGAACGAAGCCCGTCCGACGGAACGCTTCTCCACTGCCATTCGGCTGCTTTCCGGCCGGGCGGGAATGGAGCGCCGTTACGCCAAGGGACTGCGTGAGCGCGGTGACGAGCAGGCGGGCCCGCAACCCCACGCGGCCCCGGACGCCGCGACGGAAACGGTGAATTCCGTGGACGCCGACGCCCGGGCCTTTGCCGTACCCCCGACCAGGTCGGAGCCGAGACCGGCCGCCTCCGACCGCGCGGAGCGGGTCGAACGAGGAGAGCGGGCGGAGCGGGCCCGGCGCCAGCAGCGCCTCCAGGTCCTCGCGCGCCGTAGGCGCACCACCGCGCTCCTCTTCCTCGTCTTCACCGTCGGCGCGGTCGTCGCGGCGGTCGGCGGGCTCGGCTACCTGTGGGCGCCGGCCGTGCCGGCCCTCCTGCTGAGCACGTACATCGTGCACCTGCGGGTCCAGGAACGGCGGCGCTACGAGTTCACCATGGACCGGCGGCGCGCCGAGGCCGCCGCGCGGCACCTGCGGGAGAACCGCCCCCGGCGCCGCGAGGCCGAGGCCACCACGGGCACCGAACCGGACCCCGCGCCACCGGTCTCCCCGCAGGAGGCCGGCCGGCGTGCGCTGGTCGAGCAGACCGACCACGCCGAGTGGGTGGACCAGCAGCGGGAGCGCGAACGCGGCCCCGTCCGCGGTGACAGCTGGGAGCCCGTCCCGGTCCCGCTCCCGACGTACGTGACGGCCCCGGTAGCCCCGCGCGCCACGGGCCCCGCGGCCCCGGACGCCTGGAGCGCGACCCGTTCCAGCGCGGCCGAACCGACGGAACCCCGCCTGCGCGCCCAGCCCCCGGCCCCCCGGTCGGACGCGAAGCCGCAGGCCACCCCGCGCCCCCGCGGCCGCGACGGCGGCCGCACCCCGCTGTTCGACCAGTACGAGGCCGAAGACCGCCCGCGCGCCGCGAACGAGTGATCGGTGACCTGCGTGGGAGCTCCCGGATTCCGGTTTTGGAGCACCCACGGCGGGATGCTAATGTTTCACACGTCGCAAGGGCCTGTGGCGCAGTCTGGTAGCGCACCTCGTTCGCATCGAGGGGGTCTGGGGTTCAAATCCCCACAGGTCCACAACCGACAGTTCCCGGGTCGCTCCCGAGAACGTCACGAGATCCCGTTCAGCCGAGAGGCTGGGCGGGATCTCTGCGTTTGCGGGGTGTATCCGAGGTGACGCCCGAACGCGGCCGGGCTCTCGGTCGGTTGCCCGGCGCAGGCTCGGCTGGCCCGCTCCGAAAGAACCGGGACGGGACGGCACGCGTACCGATATTGGCCGGAACGGGGAGGCCCGATGAGTGCGGAGTCACGAAGCAGGTGGCGCCCGGCGCTGGTCGGCGGGGTGGCCGTGCTCACCGGGCTGGTGGCCGGGTGCTCGGGGACCACGGGGATCGGCACCCCGGCGGCGGAGCGCTCACCGGGACGGCAGGTGCCGTACTGGGTGGACGGGGTCACCGTGGAGTCGGTCGCGAAGACGCTGCAGGTGCAGATGCCTTCGACAGCGACCCAGGCCAAGGCCGCGTACCAGAAGGGCTTCCAGGACGACGGCCTGCTCTTGTCCTTCGTCCTGCCCACTGATGCGGTGGACGGCTTCGTCACGCAGCTGAAGCCGGAGCGGCCTCTGCTTCTACGGGAACAGCCATTCATGGGCGAGGGAAAGCCGACGACACCGTTCTCACACCTGGGTCTGCCAGAGCCGGACGCGCTTGCCAACGTCCGCGAAGGCCAGGTGTGCGCGCCATGTGAGGACAACCTCAACTGGCTGAAGGTCGCCGTGGCGCGGGTCGATGACCACAACAGCCGCGTGTACCTGAGCGGCGTCGACTGAGCGCCGATCGGTGAGCACCGCGCCTCGACGACGCCTCCGTCGACGTCACCCTCGCCTGCCGGCCAGTTCCCTGCGCAGGCCATCGGCGACGGGATCCAGCGAACGGGCCACGCGCGTTTCCCGGTGGCCGGTTCAGGGGCGGATGGTGTGGGTTGGCCACCAGATCGTGGGTCCGAAGTGGCGGACGAGGGCGGGGACGAGGAGGGAGCGGACGACGAGGGTGTCGAGGAGGACGCCGAAGGCGACGATGAAGGCGATCTGGGCCAGGAAGGCGAGCGGGATGATGACGAGGGCGGCGAAGGTGGCGGCCAGGACCACGCCGGCGGAGGTGATGACGCCTCCGGTGGCGGTCAGGCCCTTGCGGACACCGGTGCGGGTGCCGTGGCGTCGCGCTTCCTCGCGGACGCGGGTCATGAGGAAGATGTTGTAGTCCACGCCCAGGGCGACGAGGAAGACGAATCCGTACAGCGGTACGGAGGCGTCGGTGCCGGTGAAGCCGAAGGCGTGGGTGAAGACGAGGGCGGCGATGCCCAGGGTGGCCAGGTAGTTCAGGGCGACGGTGGCCACCAGGACCAGCGGCAGCAGCAGGCAGCGCAGCAGTGCGATGAGGATGAGCAGGATGATCCCCAGCACCACGGGGATGATGACGGTGCGGTCGTGGGCGGCGGTCTTCTGGGTGTCGTACCGCTCGGCGGTGTAGCCGCCCACCAGCGCGTTCGCGCCGTCGACCGTGTGGACGGCCTGGCGCAGGCGGGGGATGGTGTTCTTGGCGGCGTCGCTGTCGGCGGCGGCGGTGAGGGTGGCGTCGATACGCATCCGCCCGTCGACGACGGCGGGTTTGCCCTGGCCGGGCCGGCCTCCTTCGGCGAGGGGGAGTGCCTCGGCGACGCCTTCGGTGGAGTTGGCGGCGTCGATGACCTGCTGGGCGTGGTCGGCGTCGGCGATGATGACGGCCGGATTGCCCGAACCTCCGGGGAAGTGCTCGCTCAGGGCCTGCTGGCCGGCGACTGAGGGGGCGTCGTTGACGAACGTCTCGTTCAGCGGTACGCCCTGCGCTGTGAGGAGGGGGGAGAAGGCGGCGCAGACGACCAGGGCCAGGAGGGTGGTGGCCCAGATGCGGCGTGGCCGGGCGTCGACCGCCCCGGCGATCCGGTCCCACAGCCCCCGCTTGCCCGGGCCTTCGCCCGGTGTGCTCGTGCCTGTGGTCGCGCTCGGGCCCGTGGGCTGGGGGTGAGCGGGCCAGTAGGCGGTGCGGCCGAGGAGTACGAGTACGGCGGGCAGGAAGGTCAGGGTGGAGATGACGGCGCAGACGACGCCGATCGCGCCGACCGGGCCGAGGGCCTGGTTGTTGGTCAGGTCGCTGAGGAGCAGGGCGAGCAGTCCCAGCGCGACGGTGGCGGCGCTGGCGGTGATCGCGCCGAGCGAGCGGCGCCACGCGGCGCGCATCGCGGTGAAGCGGTCGTGTCCGGCGGCCAGTTCCTCACGGAAGCGGGCCGTCAGCAGCAGGGCGTAGTCGGTGGCGGCGCCGATGACGAGGATGAACAGGATGCCCTGGACCTGGCCGTCGACGCGTACGACGTCATGATCGGCCAGCAGGTAGACCACGGCGGAAGCAAGGGCGAGGGCGAAAACGGCGCTGACGATGACGATCAGCGGCAGCAGCACGCTGCGGTAGACCACCAGCAGGATCAGCAGTACGACGGCCAGCGCGACACCGAGCAGCAGGCCGTCGATTCCGGCGAACGCCTCCGAGAGATCGGCCCGGGTCGCCGCCGGGCCCGTCACATACACCCGTGTCCCGCCCACATCGCCGGCGGCGGCCCGCACCGCCTCGACCGTCCGGCCCACTTCCTCCAGGCCGGCCTGGAGCGGGACGACACCCTGCACGGCGCGACCGTCCTTCGACACCAGCGCGGGGCTGGTCCGTCCGGTAGCCCCTTCGACGCCGCCGGCTTGTCGCAGGGCCTGCTGCACCTCGGCGCGCTGCCCTGGCGTGATCTGCCCGTCCTCGGCGACCCACAGGAGGATCGCGGGGACGGTCTTGTCCCTGTCGAACGCGCGCTGGAGTTCGCCCACCCGTGTCGACTCCGCGCCCTTGGGGAGGAAGGCGGCCTGGTCGTTGGTGGACACCTCTGCGAGCTTGCCCGCGTACGGGCCAAGAGCCCCGCCGGCCAGCAGCCAGAGGAGAACGGCCAGAGCCGGAATGAGCCAGCGCCGCCGGGCCGGTCGACCTGTCATCAGATGTCCTCCGCACGGTTCCGGCATTGCACAGCCCCGGCTACCCACCGCCCGGGCGAAGAATCTCAATCATTGAGATTTCTGTAGGGTAAGGGCGTGCCGCCCACCGACTTGCAGACCTTCGCCGTGCTGTTGCGCCGGATGACGTCGGAGTTCAACCAGATCGCCCACGACTTCGCCCGGACCCACGGTCTGCACCCCACCGATGTCCAGGCACTGATCATCATCCTCGACGGCCCCGCCCCCGACCCGCTCACCAGCACGCCTGAGCATGAGCGGCCGCCCGTCACCCCGGGGGTGCTGCGCGAACAGCTGCGTCTGACGTCCGGCGCGGTCACCGCCTGCCTCGACCGGCTGGAGAAGGCCGGACACATCCGCCGGGTGCGCAACGCCACCGACCGGCGCGTGGTTCACCTGGACTACCAGCCCCGCGCCCGCGCGCTGGCCCGAGCCTTCTTCACGCCCCTGGCCCGGGCCACCGATGCCGCCCGCGCCCAGTTCAGCGACGATGAGCTGGCCACCGTGGTGCGCTTCCTCGCCGCCATGAACGCCGGGCTCACCGGGCTCCGGGACACCAACCCGTCCTAGCACGCCGGAGAGCCGCGCAGGGGAGGGCGGCGCCCGGCTCGACGGATGGGCAATCCTGCTCCGGCAACGCAACACCCCTTTGTATCGGCGCGATTGAATGGGGGCATGGTGATCAGGGGACAGGGTGACGGGGCGACGGCGCAGGCGTGGGTAGCGCTGGGCGGGGTGGCGGAGACGGCCGGGCGGGTGCGGTACCGCGGGGCCGGTGGGCTCGGTGGCGGACCGTTGCCCGTAAGGGAGCTGGCGCGAGCCACGGTGGGGGTGTGCACCCTGGCCGCGGCGGAGCTGGCCGCGGTGCGGGCCGGGGGCGGGGTGGACGACGTGACTCCGCCGGTGGTGGACGAAGGGGCGGTGACGACGGCCTTCGTCAGCGAGCGGCATCTGCGGGTGGAGGGGCGCGCGCCCGTGAACTTCGCGCCGCTGTCCGGCTTCTGGCGGGCGGCGGACGGATGGGTGCGTACGCACGCCAACTATCCGCACCACGAGGCCGCGCTGGTCCGGGCGCTGCGTCTCCGAGCGGCGACGCCGGAGGCGTTGCGGGAGGTGGTGGCGGGGCGCGGGGCCGCGGAGGTGCAGGAGTCGGTGTACGGGGAGGGCGGGCTGGCCGTCGCGGTGGCGGAGGGGTACGGAGAGCCGCAGCCGCTGGTGGGGATCGTGCCGGGGGAGCGCGAAGGGGGACGGCGGGTGCTCGGGCGGGCTCCGGAGGGGCTGCCCGCGGCGGGGGTGCGGGTGCTCGACCTGACCCGGGTCATCGCCGGGCCCGTGGCGACGCGGACGCTCGGGCTGCTGGGGGCGGACGTGCTGCGGATCGACTCGCCGGGGCTGGCGGAGTCGGACGACGCGTACGCCGACACCGGCTTCGGGAAGCGGTCGGCGCTGCTGGACCTCGGGGCCGCGGAGTACCGGGCGGTGTTCGAAGGACTGCTCGCCGAGGCGGATGTGGTGGTGACGGGGTACCGGCCCGGAGCGCTGGAGCGGTACGGGCTCGGCATGCCGGAGCTGCTGGAGAGGCGGCCGGGGCTGGTGGTGGCGCAGCTGTGCGCGTGGGGCTGGGACGGACCGTGGGCCGGGCGGCGGGGGTTCGACTCGCTGGTCCAGGCCGGATACGGGGTGGCCGCGCGGTATGCCGGTGCGGACGGGGTGCCGGGGGTGCTGCCGGCGCAGGCGCTGGACCACGGGACGGGGTACCTCGTGGCGGCGGGCGTACTCAGGGCGCTGGCGGGTGGGGACGGGCGGGGGCGCGGGCGCGGGTTGCGGTACTCGTTGGCGGGGACGGCGTCGTGGTTGGTCCGGGGGGTTCCGGAGGCGGAGGTGGAACCGGGTGCGGGTGCGGGGGCGTACGCGGCCGAGCCGTGGCTGAGGGAGACGGAGTCGGGGTACGGGGTGCTGCGGCACGCCGCGCCTGCGGTGCCGTTGGGGCAGTGGCGGCGGGGGCCGTCCCGCTGGGGCGCGGACCGGGCGGTCTGGCTCCCGCGGTAGGGGGCCTGGGGCTCCGCCCCCGGGCCCCGCGCCTCAAACGCCGGCGGGGCTGGACTTGCCTGGGGCTCCGCCCCCGGGCCCCCGGGCCTCAAACGCCGGCCGGGCTGAGTGGGTACGCCTCAAGCGCCGGCCGGGCTGAGTGGTCGCGCCTCAAACGCCGGCGGGGCTGAAAACGGCGCCTCAAGCGCCGGCGGGGCTGGGTGGGTACGCCTCAAGCGCCGGCGGGGCTGAAAACGGCGCCTCAAGCGCCGGCCGGCTGGGTGGGTACGCCGCAAGGGGCTGGAAGTAGCGCCTCAGGCGGTGGTCGGGGGTTAGGGGTGGAGGGGCTTGGACATGCAGCGGCTGGAGTCGTAGAAGCGGTAGTAGCCGAATTTGCGGGCCGGGGTGTAGCCCGCCGAGAGGTACAGGGCTATCGCCTCCGGCTGCTGGTCGCCCGTTTCGAGGACCATGCGGACGCGGCCCGCCGCGCGGGCGCTCGCCTCCAGGTCGGCCAGGATCCGGCGGGCCAGGCCCACCCCGCGGGCCTCCGGTATGACGTACATGCGCTTCAGTTCGGCGTCGCCGTCCGAGTAGCCCTCCTCGTTCTCGTCCTGGCTGCGCCAGCCGCCGCTCGCGACCGGGCAGCCGGCGGCGTCGTACGCCAGGAGGTAGAGGCCGTTCGGCGGGGTGAACATCGCCGGGTCGAGGGGTGTGACATCGCCGTCGCCGTCATAGCGCCTGCGGTACTCAAGCTGGACCTGGTCGGTGAGCTTGACCGCGTCCGGGTGGTCGTACGGCAGGGCGCGGAGCTGGATCCCGTGAGACATCCGAACATCGTACGGAACGCTCCCGCTAGGGTGCGGGGATGCTCACTGTGACCTCCGTGAATGTGAATGGGATCCGCGCCGCCGCCAAGAAGGGCTTCGGGGCGTGGCTCGACGGATCCGACGCCGATGTGGTCTGCCTTCAGGAGGTACGGGCGGAGGAGGGGCAGATTCCGGAGGAGGTCCGCACCCCCGCGGGCTGGCACACCGTCTTCGCGCCGGCCGCCGTCAAGGGGCGGGCCGGTGTCGCGCTCTACACCCGCCGGGCGCCCGAGCAGGTGCGGGTGGGCTTCGGCAGCGACGAGTTCGACGCGAGCGGCCGCTACCTCGAAGTCGATCTGCCCGGGGTGACCGTCGCCAGCCTGTACCTGCCGTCGGGTGAGGCCGGGACCGTGAAGCAGGACGAGAAGTACCGGTTCATGGAGGAGTTCCTGCCCTACCTGGCCGCGCTGAAGGTACGCGCCGCCGCTGACGGGCGGGAGGTCGTGGTCTGCGGTGACTGGAACATCTGCCACCAGGAGGCCGACCTCAAGAACTGGAAGACCAACCGCAAGAACGCCGGCTTCCTCCCCGAGGAGCGGGAGTGGCTGGGGAAGGTCTACGCGGACGCCGGCTACGTCGACGTGGTGCGGGCGCTGCACCCCGGCACCGAGGGCCCGTACTCGTGGTGGTCCTACCGCGGGCGTGCCTTCGACAACGACGCCGGCTGGCGGATCGACCTCCAGGTGGCGACTCCGGGGCTGGCCGCGAAGGCGGTGAAGGCCTTCGTGGAGCGGGCCGAGACGCACCCCGAGCGGTGGTCCGACCACGCGCCGGTGACCGTCGTCTACGAGCTGCGTCCCTGACCCGAGGCGAGCAGGCGGTCCATGGCCATCGTGAGTTCGGCCTCGACCACGCTCTTCGCCAGCGGGCGCAGTCGCGGCAGCGCGTCCGGCGAGATGTGGGTGGATATGAGCTCGGTGAACAGGGCCGCCATCGCGTCCGCGTGCTCGCGGACGCGGCGGCCCGTCTCCAGGACGGCCGCGAGCGGCACGCCCTCGCGGACCAGGGCCGAGGAGACGTCCAGCAGGCGGCGGCTGACGTGCACGATCTCCTCGCCGTCGGGGGCGAGGTAGCCGAGGTCGAGCGAGGCCGCCAGGTTCTCCGGGGTGACCTCGCCCTCGAAGTAGTCGGCCAGGGCCTCGGGTGACAGGCGTACGGGTGTCTCCTCGGACCAGCCGATGCCGAGCAGCTCGCCCAGCTGGCCCACGTCGCGGCCCTTCTCGAAGGCCGCCGTCAGCTCGGCGATGCCGCCGAGGGTGTGGCCGCGGTCCAGCAGGGCCGCGATGGTGCGCAGCCGGGCCAGGTGGTGGTCGTCGTACCAGGCGATCCGGCCCTCGCGGCGCGGCGGCGGGAGGAGTTTGCGCTCGCGGTAGAAACGCAGGGTGCGCACGGTGATGCCGGCCGCCTCGGCCAGCTCCTCCGTACGGTACTCACGCACGGTCTTCGCCTGCGCCTCTTCCTTCTCGTCCTGCTCTTCCTTCGCCACAGGCGCAGCCTATGGCGTACCGGCGGTAACTTTCCCGGCGTGACCCCTACCCATGAGTACGCACCTGCTCTACCCTCCCGATTGTGCCAGTGATTGCTGGCAGTGTTTGTCTGGGGACTGCGGATGATGCGGACGATGCGATGCGGATGATGCGGAAGGCGGCGGGCATGGGCGAGCACGTACGAGTGGCAGTGATCGGCTCCGGATTCGGCGGCCTCGGGGCGGCCGTGCGGCTGCGGCGCGAGGGGATCACGGACTTCGTCGTACTGGAACGGGCCGGCTCGGTCGGCGGGACCTGGCGCGACAACGACTATCCCGGGTGCGCGTGCGACGTCCCGTCCCACCTCTACTCGTTCTCCTTCGCGCCCAACCCGGACTGGCCGCGGACCTTCTCCGGGCAGCCGCACATCCGCGCCTACCTGGAGCACGTCGCCGACACCTTCGGCCTGCGCCCCCACATCCGGCTGGACCAGGAGGTCCGCATGATGCGCTGGGACGCCGACGCACTGCTCTGGCGGATCGAGACCTCCGCCGGCGAGCTGACCGCCGATGTGGTGGTGTCGGCGACCGGGCCGCTGTCCGACCCCAAGATGCCGGAGGTGCCCGGGCTGGCCGGATTCCCCGGCAAGGTCTTCCACTCCGCCCGCTGGGACCACGACTACGACCTGCGCGGCAAGCGCGTCGCCATGATCGGTACGGGCGCCTCCGCCATCCAGATCGTTCCCGCCATCGCGCCTCAGGCGGAGCGGCTCACGCTCTTCCAGCGGACCGCCCCGTGGGTCCTGCCGCGCACCGACCGGGCCATCACCGAGGCGGAGCGCTGGCTGCACCGCCAGCTGCCCTTCACCCGGGCCGCACGGCGCGGACTGCTGTGGGGGATCCGCGAACTCCAGGTCAGCGCCTTCACCAAGCACCCGAACCGGCTGGGCCTGATCGAGTCGCTCGCCAAGGCGAACATGGCGCGGTCGATCAAGGACCCCGTGATGCGGGCCAAGCTGACTCCCTCGTACCGCATCGGCTGCAAGCGGATCCTGCTGTCCAGCGACTACTACCCGGCGCTCGCCAGGCCCGATGTGGACCTGGTCGCCTCGGGGCTGAAGGAGATCCGCGGCTCCGTGCTGGTCGCCGCCGACGGGACGGAGGTGGAGGCCGACGCCATCGTCTTCGGCACCGGCTTCCACGTCACGGACATGCCGATCGCCGACCGGGTGGTGGGCGCGGAGGGCAGGACCCTCGCGGAGGAGTGGAAGGACGGGATGCAGTCGCTGCGCGGGGCGACCGCGGCGGGCTTCCCCAACTGGATGACGATCATCGGGCCGAACACCGGCCTCGGGAACAGCTCGATGATCCTGATGATCGAATCGCAGCTCAACTACATGGCGGACTACCTGCGCCAGTTGAACACCCTGGGCGGGCGCGCCGCGCTCGCCGCCAGGCCCTCGGCCGTGCACGCGTGGAACCGGCGGGTCCAGGACCGGATGGAGCGCACGGTGTGGAACACCGGCGGCTGCACCAGCTGGTACCTGGACGCGCAGGGCCGCAATACGACCGTCTGGCCCGGCACCACCGGTGAGTTCCGGCGCGAGACGCGGACGGTGGACCTCGCCGAGTACGAGGTCGTCCGCGTCCGGGAGCGGGACCGGGATGGGGATCGGGACCCGGAGCGAGCGCGAGAGCGCATCACGGCCGCCGCGGCGGGCGCCGCCGCCGAGACCACCGGGGAGAGCGCCGCGTGAGCCGGCTGATGCACGTCAGCGCCGGGCCGTACGCGCCCCCGGCCGCCCGGCGCGAGCTGGTGGCGGTCTCCGCCGACGGAGCCCGGCTGCACGTCGAGGTGCACGGCGAGGAGGAGGCGCCCGCCGTGGTGCTGGCGCACGGCTGGACCTGTTCCACCGCCTTCTGGGCCGCCCAGATACGGGCCCTGTCGGCCGCCCACCGGGTCATCGCCTACGACCAGCGCGGGCACGGGCGCAGCCCGGCCTCCCCCGCGTGCAGCGCCGCCGCCCTCGCGGACGACCTGGTGGCCGTGCTGGGCGCCGCCCTCGCCCCCGGTGAGCGGGCGGTCGTCGCCGGGCACTCCATGGGCGGGATGACCGTCATGGCGGCGGCGGGCCGCGAGGAGTTCGCCGAACACGTCGCGGCCGCGCTGCTGTGCAGCACCGGCAGCGCCCGGCTCGTCGCGGAATCACTGGTCCTGCCCCTGCGGGCCGGGCGCGCGCGGACCCGTATCACGGGCGCGGTGCTGGCTTCCCGGGCCCCGCTCGGGCCGGTCACGCCCCTCGGCAAAAAGGTCCTGCGGTACGCCACCATGGGCCCCGGATCGGCGCCCGACAAGGTGGAGGCGTGCGCGCGGATCGTGCACGCCTGCCCCACCCGGGTCCGCCACGCCTGGTCCCGGGTGCTGGCCGGGCTGGACCTCGATGCCGAAGTGGCGCGGCTGACCGTGCCCACCGCCGTCATCGCCGGCAAGGACGACCGGCTCACCCCGGTCGTGCACGCCCGCCGGCTCGCCGCCGCGCTGCCGAACTGCGTCGGGCTGACCGAGCTGACCGGCATGGGCCACATGACGCCCATCGAGGCGCCGGAGGCCGTCACCAACGCCGTCGCCGAGCTGGCCGCCCTGTACCTCGGGCCGGCCGCCCCAGCCCGCCAGAAGGAAGAGAAGGAGAAGACGCCGTGAGCGCTCGCAGGAGTCTGGAAGGCCAGGTCGCCGTCGTCACCGGCGCCGCCCGCGGGGTCGGTGAGCTGCTCGCCCGCAAGCTCTCCGCCCGGGGCGCGAAGATCGCGCTCGTGGGGCTGGAGCCGGAGGCGCTCAAGGAGGTCTCCGAGCGGCTACACACCGACAGCGACCACTGGCACGCCGACGTCACCGACCACGAGGCCATGGCCCGGGTCGCGCGGGAGGTCAAGCAGCGCTTCGGCAAGGTGGACGTGGTCGTCGCCAACGCGGGCGTGGCCTCGGGCGGACCGTTCGCCGACTCCGACCCCGAGGCCTGGCGCCGGGTGATCGAGGTCAACCTCATCGGCGGCGCCGTGACCGCCCGGGCCTTCCTGCCGGTCCTGATGGAGAGCCGGGGCTACTTCCTCCAGATCGCCTCGCTGGCCGCGATCACCCCGGCGCCGATGATGACGGCGTACTGCGCCTCCAAGTCCGGCGTCGAAGCCTTCGCGCACAGCCTGCGCGCCGAAGTCGGCTACAAGGGCGTCAAGGTGGGGGTGGGCTACCTCTCCTGGACCGACACCGACATGGTGCGCGGCGCCGACCTGGACGACGTGATGCGGGAGCTTCGGCAGCGGCTGCCGTGGCCCGCGAACCGCACCTACCCGCTGGGGCCCGCCGTCGACCGGATCGTCGCGGGCATCGAGCGGCGCTCGCCGCATGTGTACGCGCAGTGGTGGCTGCGCGGCATGCAGGGCGTCCGCGGCTACCTGCCGAGCATCATCGGGGTGGTCGGACAGCGGGAGATGAAGCGCTTCGAGCCGCGACTGGGCGGTGTCTCCACCGGACTTGTGGGGCCCGGCGGGGCCGCCGACGAGCAGGAGCGGCGCCGGGGAGCCCGCTCGGAAGGGACGTAGCAGCAAGTAACCCCGCCCGAACGGCGCCCAGTCGGAATGCGGGAAATGTCGGCCCATGTCAGGCTTTGGTCCAGGCCAATCCCACACCCTTCAGGAGGGAACAGCATGGGTCTCAAGGACCAGTTCCACGACAAGGCGAAGCGGCTCGCAGAGCAGGCCATGGCAGGGGCGCAGGGCGCCCCGGACGAGGCCCCGGAACGCTCGCGGGACGCGCAGGCGCAGCCTCATGCCGACAAGGCCCGCGAGACCCTCGACGAGCGGTTCGACAAGTAGCGCGGCGGCAGTCGGAAGGGGGGGGGGCCCGGGGCGGGGCCGGGGGGGGGCCCGCCCGGCGAGGGGACGCCCGAGGGGGGCGCCGGGGGGCCGGGCGGGGCGGGGGGGGGGGGATGGCGGGGGGGGGGGA